>NZ_JAKVIJ010000029.1:0-872 GCF_022760965.1 Simplicispira sedimenti | reverse complement strand
ACCGACCGCAAGCGCGCAGCCCAGGAGATCGAACGCCTGGCGTTCTACGACGCCCTCACGTCCCTGCCCAACCGCCGCCTGCTGCTGGACCGCCTGCAACGCCTGCTGCTCAGCGGCCAGCGCACGCACCAGCACGGCGCGCTGCTGTTCATCGACCTGGACAACTTCAAAGACCTCAACGACACCCTGGGCCACGACATGGGCGACCAGCTCCTGATCCAGGTCGCCACCCGCCTCTCGGCCAGCGTGCGCGAATGCGACACCGTTGCACGCTTTGGCGGCGACGAATTCGTCGTCCTGCTCGAAGGCCTGGACCAGGATGCCCAGGCCGCCAGCCGCCAGGCCGAAGCCGTCGCGCGCAAACTCCTCATGGCGCTGAACCAACCCTTCGAACTGGCCGGCCAGCAACACTACAGCACCCCCAGCATCGGCCTGACCCTCTTTGGCCCCGAACGCCAAAGCGTGGACGAACTGCTCAAACGCGCAGACCTGGCCATGTACGAAGCCAAAGCCGCCGGGCGCAACACCCACCGCTTCTTCGACCCCGGCATGCAGCAAGCCCTGCACGAACGCTCCAGCCTGGAAGCCGACCTGCGCCAAGGCCTCTCGCGCGGCGACCTCTACGTGCACTACCAACCCGTCGTGGACTACCAAGGCCACGTCAAAGGCGCAGAAGCCCTGGCCCGCTGGAACCACCCCGAACGCGGCCTCATCAACCCCGCCGAATTCATCCCCCTGGCCGAACAGACCGGCCTCATCCTGCCCCTGGGCAGGCACATCCTGCACACCGCGTGCGAACAACTCGTACGCTGGAGCCGCCAACAGGAAACCGCCCACCTGAGCGTCGCCGTCAACGTCAGCGCGCGGCAATT
>NZ_JAKVIJ010000028.1:0-1051 GCF_022760965.1 Simplicispira sedimenti | reverse complement strand
GCACAGCGTAAAAAGGCCGCGTGAATCGTGGGTTAAGAGCTACACGAAACAGGGGCAAGGTCAGTGGTAAAGCATGGTGCGATCCTCCTGCTGCTCAAATGCGCAGCTTAGGCGCGGCCTGCGACAAATTGCGCCGCTAAGAAGCCACTGCGGCGAACCGCTCCCCTACAGAGCAGCAGAGCAGTCACCATAGGCTTGGAGCACCTTCAGACCGGCAGCAGCTTGACGGGTGGCTTCCAACCTTTGGCACTGGCTCGGCGCACAAATTTTTTGTCATCGAACGTGGCCACGCTGCTGCAATGGCGGCTGGATGCGTGGTGCAGCGCATCGGCAAAGTCGAACCCATCACCCAATGCGGCGGTGGCCAGTTCCACCGCTAGACGGTCTTCCAACTCCAGGTTGGGCATCGTCAACAAATGCGTGAGCACCGCCAGCACATCTTTGGGCGGGCTCTTGTAGTAGCCGCGCAGCACCCACTCCAGCTCCAGCACCACGGTTTTGCTCACAAACAGGGATTTTCCGCTTTCCAACAACTTTCTGGCCGCTGCGCTTTGCTTTTGAGAGGGCGCATCGCTGCTGGCCACGTAGTAGCGGGCCAACACGTTCGTGTCCAGCGCGATCATGGCGCTTCAGTGACCAGACCGGCCACATCAAAATCTGCGGGAACCCCTTTGCGCCGACTTTGGACCATCCCAAAGCCGCTGTCCTGCGCATGTCGAACCGAGCGCGCAGGCCGCAGGGCAATGTGATCACCTTCGATCTCGAACGTCACCGCCATGCCTTGCTTGAGTCCAAAATGCTGGCGCACATCGCGCGGAATGGTGACTTGTCCTTTGCTGGTTAGCGTGGTTTGCATGGCAATGCCCCAAAAAGTATTACCTTGTAATACTAACATACCGACGTGTGATTCCATACCTCCAACCGCAAGGCCTCTTGCGACTCCGGCGCCAGCACGCCCATACGCACCACGCCCGGTAGGCCGAACGAAGCGCAGTCGCGCAGCTTGATGCCCTGCGCGCGCAGGGCGTGCAGCAGCGAGGGCAGATCGGCC
>NZ_JAKVIJ010000027.1:0-1286 GCF_022760965.1 Simplicispira sedimenti | reverse complement strand
AAAGTGGAGTTCTTAACCCTTGTTGAAAATACCGACAAGGAGTTCAGAGATGAGTGACAAGCAAGTGCGTGCGCAGTACACGCGAGAGTTCAAGCAGGAGGCTGTTCGGCAGGTTCGCTCGGGTCAGGCGATTGCGGTGGTGGCCAAGGTACTGGGCATTCCCAAAGCGAGCCTGGGCAACTGGGTGCGGCTGTCAGCCAAGGGAGAATTGGACGGTACGGGCGGTGGTGACAAGAGAATCCATATCTCGCCCGAGCAGATGGAGATAGCCCGGTTGCGTGCAGAGAATGCTCGCCTTCGCATGGAGCGCTACATCGCAAAAAAAGCCGCGGCTACCTTCCGCAGGACACGCTGCGAGGTACGCCTGGATTCACCAAATGAGAAAGCTGTACCCGGTGAGTGTGTCCTGTGGGGTGCTGGAGGTCAGCGCGAGCGGGTACTTCAACTGGCTGCGCCGGCGGCAGGCTGGCCACGGTGGACCTGCCCGGCGTCACAGCGACGAAGCCCTGCTGGCGTACATGCGCGCCATCCACGCCGAGGTCAAGGGCGAATACGGCTGGCCACGCATGCACAAGGAGCTTGTGGCCCGAGGCATCCGGGTGGGCAAAGACCGGGTTCGCAAGCTCATGCAGCAGCATGGCATCAAGGCCAAAACGAAGCGCAAGTTCGTGGTGACCACCGATAGCCGCCACAGCCTGCCGGTGGCGCCCGACTTGGTGCAGCGGCGCTTCAACCCTGAAGCTCCCAACCAGCTCTGGAGTGGCGACATCACCTACATCCAAACCGACGAAGGCTGGCTGTACCTGGCCGCCGTCATCGACCTGTTTAGCCGCCAGGTGGTGGGCTGGAGCCTGCAGTCGCACATGCAGGTCAGCCTGGTCAAGGACGCGCTGACCATGGCGTGGTGGCGCCGCAGGCCGCCACCTGGGGTGATATTCCACAGCGACCGGGGCAGCCAGTATTGCAGCCATGAGTTCCAGGATGCCTTGAAGGACTGGGGCATGCGTTCATCGATGAGCCGCAAAGGCAACTGCTGGGACAACGCACCGACCGAGAGTTTCTGGGGCCGGCTGAAAACAGCCAGCGTGCATGGGCACAAATTCGCTACCCGTGAGCAGGCCAGGCAGGCGGTGATGGACTGGATGGCCTTCTACAATCACCGCAGGCTGCATTCATCGCTGGACTACCTCAGCCCGATGCAGTACGAGCATCGCTGGTACGAGGCACAGCGTAAAAAGGCCGCGTGAATCGTGGGTTAAGAGCTACACGAAACAGGGGCAAGGTCA
>NZ_JAKVIJ010000026.1:0-1303 GCF_022760965.1 Simplicispira sedimenti | reverse complement strand
TTTTGAGGAGGCTCCAACACTTGAGAAGATGGAGCTATGAACAAGTCACCGAAGTTCTCCCCGGAAGTGCGCGAGCGCGCCGTGCGCATGGTGCAGGAGCACCGAGCCGACTACCCGTCGCTGTGGGCAGCGATTGAATCGATTGCCCCCAAGATTGGCTGCGTGCCACAGACCTTGAACGACTGGGTCAAGAAGGCCGAGGTCGACAGCGGCCAGCGCCCCGGCACCACCACCTCGGATGCGCAGCGCATCAAGGAACTGGAGCGTGAGGTCAAGGAATTGCGCCGGGCCAACGACATCCTGAAGACGGCCAGCGCGTTTTTCGCGCAGGCGGAGCTCGACCGCCGACTCAAGTCGTGAAGGCCTACATCGACCGCCACCGTGATGACTACGGGGTCGAGCCCATCTGCCGGGCGCTGCAGATGGCCCCGTCGTGTTATTGGCGCCACGCAGCCCGGCAACGCAACGCGCAACTGCGCAGTGCACGCGCCCAGCGTGACGAGGGTTTGAAGGCCGACATTCAGCGCGTGTGGCACGCCAACTGGCAGGTCTACGGAGCCGACAAGGTCTGGCTGCAGATGAACCGCGAGGGCATCGTGGTGGCGCGCTGCACGGTCGAGCGTCTGATGCGAGCCATGGGCTTGCAAGGGGCACGCCGTGGCAGGGCGGTGCGCACCACCACGCCGGATACCTCGGCCCCGTGCCCGCTGGACCACGTCAACCGGCACTTCCATGCCAGCCATCCCAACGAGCTATGGGTGTCGGACTTCACCTATGTCTCCACCTGGCAAGGCTGGTTGTATGTGGCCTTTATGGTGGATGTGTACGCTCGGCGCATCGTGGGCTGGCGCGTCAGTCGCAGCATGCAGACGGACTTCGTGCTCGATGCCCTGGAGCAGGCTCTGTACGAACGCCAGCCAGCGGCCCATGTCTTGACGCACCATTCCGACAGGGGCAGTCAGTACGTTTGCATACGCTACACCGAACGCTTGGACCAGGCGGGCATACAACCTTCGGTGGGCAGCAGGGGAGACAGCTATGACAACGCGCTGGCCGAGACCATCAACGGTCTGTACAAGGCCGAGTTGATTCACCGCCGGGGACCTTGGAAGACCAGGGAATCCGTGGAACTGGCCACCCTGCAATGGGTGCACTGGTTCAACCACGTCCGATTGCTCACGCCGATTGGGGGCATCCCTCCGGCAGAAGCTGAGGCAAACTACTGGAGGCAACTCGCCGCCAGCGACACCTCGACAAAGGTGTCAACTTAAACCAACCGGCCTCCTCGATACCCGGGGCGGTT
>NZ_JAKVIJ010000025.1:0-1332 GCF_022760965.1 Simplicispira sedimenti | reverse complement strand
GGGCGTGTCCGAATTTTTGTGTAAACGGTTCGGACTTCAGTTGACGGAGATGCGGTCTCCGAACTGAATGGTAAAGCGGGTCAGCGCAGCCTTCCAATCCCGGATGGGCATGCTCCACTTCTGGCTGATGTTGCGCAGGGCCAAGTAGAACAGCTTGCTCAGCGCCTCATCGCTGGGGAATGAGCCCCGGTTCTTGGTCAGCTTCCTCAGGCCCATGTTCACCGACTCGATGGCGTTGGTGGTGTAGATGACCTTGCGGATTTCCGGCGGGTAGTCAAAGAACGGGATGAGTCGGCTCCAGTTCCTGCGCCAGGACTGGCCAATGGGCAGGTACTCGGCATCCCAGCGCTCCTCGAATTCCCCGAGCATCAGCTCGGCCTCCTCGGCGGTGGCGGCCGTGTAGATGCGGCGCAGGTCGGCGGCCACCTCCTTTCTTCGCTTCCAGGACACGTAGTTCAGGCTGTGGCGCACCATGTGCACGATGCACAGCTGCACCACCGCCTTGGGGAACACCGCCTCGATGGCTTGCGGGAAACCTTTGAGCCCATCCACACAGGCAATGAAGATGTCCTGCACGCCCCGGTTGCGCAATTCGGTGACGACCTGCAGCCAGAACTTGGCGCCCTCGGTTTGCGCCAGCCACAGGCCCAGCACCTCCTTGTCGCCCGTCATGGTGATGCCAATGGCCAGGTACACCGCCTTGACCCGCACAGCACCTTCTCGCACCTTCACATGGATGCAGTCCAGATAGACGATGGGATAGATGGGCTCCAGCGGTCGTGTCTGCCAAGCCTTGACCTCATCGGCCACAGCATCGGTCACCGAGGAAATCAGGCTGGGCGAGATCTCGGTGCCGTACATCTCCTGCAAGTGGGCCTGTATCTCGCGCACCGTCAGGCCACGGGCGTATAGCGAGATGATTTTGTCGTCGAAGCCGGCCCAGCGGGTCTGGTGCTTGGGGATGAGCTGGGGCTCGAAGCTGCCATGGCGGTCGCGTGGCACCTCGATGGGCAACTCGCCAAACTCCCCCTTGAGGGTCTTCTTGCTCTTGCCGTTTCGGGTGTTGCCGGCGGGGTTGGCCACCGCTTCGTTGCGTTCATGGCCCAGGTGCTCAGTCAGCTCGGCGTCCAAGGCTCGCTCGACCAGCAGCTTGGTCAATTGCTTGAGCAGGCCGTTCTCGCCGATGAGGTCTTCAGGCTTCTTGTAGTTGGCCAGCAGGCCAGACAGCAGTTCTTCGGGTACGTCGTGTTTCTTGGTGTTCATTGTGCTTACGGACAGGCCGGCTTGCGCCGGCGGTGGATTGTCCGTTTACACAAAATTCTGTACACCCTC
>NZ_JAKVIJ010000024.1:0-5656 GCF_022760965.1 Simplicispira sedimenti | reverse complement strand
CCAAGCAGAAGCGCCCCGCACTGTATTAGTGCGGGGCGCTGCTGGGCTGGAATAGGAGCCTGACGATGACCTACTTTCACACGGGGATCCGCACTATCATTGGCGCAAAGTCGTTTCACTGTCCTGTTCGGGATGGGAAGGAGTGGTACCAACTTGCTATGGTCGTCAGGCATAACTTGTTGCTGGCCAGATGGTTGGTCTGGCTGGCGAATTCATAGAGTCTTGTCAGATTGAATTTGATTGCGTGCTTGGCATAACAGACTGACGGTTAAGTCAAAGTTATAGGGTCAAGCCGCACGGGCAATTAGTACTGGTTAGCTCAAAGCATTACTGCTCTTGCACACCCAGCCTATCAACGTCCTGGTCTAGAACGACCCTTCAGGGGGGTCGAGCCCCCGGCAGATCTCATCTTGGAACGAGTTTCCCGCTTAGATGCTTTCAGCGGTTATCTCTTCCACACTTAGCTACCCTGCGATGCCACTGGCGTGACAACAGGTACACCAGAGGTGTGTCCACTCCGGTCCTCTCGTACTAGGAGCAGGCTTCCTCAAATCTGCAGCGCCCACGGAAGATAGGGACCAAACTGTCTCACGACGTTTTAAACCCAGCTCACGTACCTCTTTAAATGGCGAACAGCCATACCCTTGGGACCGGCTACAGCCCCAGGATGAGATGAGCCGACATCGAGGTGCCAAACACCGCCGTCGATATGAACTCTTGGGCGGTATCAGCCTGTTATCCCCAGAGTACCTTTTATCCGTTGAGCGATGGCCCTTCCATACAGAACCACCGGATCACTATGTCCTGCTTTCGCATCTGCTCGACTTGTCAGTCTCGCAGTTAAGCACGCTTATGCCATTGCACTATTAGCACGATGTCCGACCGTACCTAGCGTACCTTCGAACTCCTCCGTTACGCTTTGGGAGGAGACCGCCCCAGTCAAACTGCCTACCATGCACTGTCCCCGATCCCGATAAGGGACCCAGGTTAGAACCTCAAACGCACCAGGGTGGTATTTCAACGTTGGCTCCATGAGATCTAGCGACCTCACTTCAAAGCCTCCCACCTATCCTACACAGATCCGTTCAAAGTCCAATACAAAGCTACAGTAAAGGTTCATGGGGTCTTTCCGTCTTTCCGCGGGGAGATTGCATCATCACAAACATTTCAACTTCGCTGAGTCTGCGGAGGAGACAGTGTGGCCATCGTTACGCCATTCGTGCAGGTCGGAACTTACCCGACAAGGAATTTCGCTACCTTAGGACCGTTATAGTTACGGCCGCCGTTTACTGGGACTTCAATCAAGAGCTTGCACCCCATCATTTAATCTTCCAGCACCGGGCAGGCGTCACACCCTATACGTCCACTTTCGTGTTTGCAGAGTGCTGTGTTTTTATTAAACAGTCGCAGCCACCGATTTTTTGCAACCCTGTTCAGCTCCATTTGTACAACTTCACTTACTTAGGGCATACCTTCTCCCGAAGTTACGGTATCAATTTGCCGAGTTCCTTCTCCGCAGTTCTCTCAAGCGCCTTAGAATACTCATCTCGCGCACCAGTGTCGGTTTGCGGTACGGTCGTGTGCAGCTGAAGCTTAGTGGCTTTTCCTGGAAGCAGGGTATCACTCACTTCGGAAGCAAGCTTCCTCGTTATCACCCCTCATCTTAGCCCGGCGGATTTGCCTACCAGGCACGACTACAGGCTTGAACCAACATGTCCAACAGTTGGCTGAGCTAACCTTCTCCGTCCCCACATCGCACTACACATCGGTACAGGAATATTGACCTGTTTCCCATCAGCTACGCATCTCTGCCTCACCTTAGGGGCCGACTCACCCTACGCCGATGAACGTTGCGTAGGAAACCTTGCGCTTACGGCGAGGGGGCTTTTCACCCCCTTTAACGCTACTCATGTCAGCATTCGCACTTCTGATACCTCCAGCATGCTTTACAACACACCTTCACAGGCCTACAGAACGCTCTCCTACCACGCACAGTAAACTGTGCATCCGCAGCTTCGGTAACTGGCTTAGCCCCGTTACATCTTCCGCGCAGGACGACTCGATCAGTGAGCTATTACGCTTTCTTTAAATGATGGCTGCTTCTAAGCCAACATCCTGACTGTTTTAGCCTTCCCACTTCGTTTCCCACTTAGCCAATTTTAGGGACCTTAGCTGGCGGTCTGGGTTGTTTCCCTCTTGAGTCCGGACGTTAGCACCCGGTGCTCTGTCTCCCAAGCTGTACTCATCGGTATTCGGAGTTTGCATAGGTTTGGTAAGTCGCCATGACCCCCTAGCCTAAACAGTGCTCTACCCCCGACGGTAATACTTGAGGCACTACCTAAATAGTTTTCGGAGAGAACCAGCTATTTCCAAGTTTGTTTAGCCTTTCGCCCCTATCCACAGCTCATCCGCTAGTTTTGCAACACTAGTCGGTTCGGACCTCCAGTACCTGTTACGGCACCTTCATCCTGGCCATGGGTAGATCACTTGGTTTCGGGTCTACACCCAGCGACTAAATTCGCCCTATTCGGACTCGATTTCTCTACGGCTTCCCTATTCGGTTAACCTTGCCACTGAATGTAAGTCGCTGACCCATTATACAAAAGGTACGCAGTCACCCTTGCGGGCTCCTACTTTTTGTAAGCATGCGGTTTCAGGATCTATTTCACTCCCCTCCCGGGGTTCTTTTCGCCTTTCCCTCACGGTACTGGTTCACTATCGGTCGATGATGAGTATTTAGCCTTGGAGGATGGTCCCCCCATGTTCAGACAGGGTTTCTCGTGCCCCGCCCTACTTGTCTGCAGCCTAGTACCACACGTTGGCTTTCGCATACAGGGCTATCACCTGCTATGGCCGGGCTTTCCATCCCGTTTTGCTAACCAGCGCGCTATCACTGCAAGGCTTTTCCAATTTCGCTCGCCACTACTTTCGGAATCTCGGTTGATGTCTTTTCCTCGAGCTACTGAGATGTTTCAGTTCACCCGGTTCGCTTCGTTGACCTATGTATTCAGTCAACGATACCTATCGCTAGGTGGGTTTCCCCATTCAGATACCTCCGGATCAAAGCTTATTTGCCAGCTCCCCGAAGCTTTTCGCAGGCTATCACGTCTTTCGTCGCCTATCATCGCCAAGGCATCCACCACATGCTCTTAGTCACTTGACCCTATAACTTTGACGTCTCTTTCGAAACATCTCCGCCATCTGTCTTGACTTGCGAGGTCTTTCACCTCGCGCGTTATGCCGTAATGTGAATCTTTCTTCGGTATTTCTACCTGGAGAACTATTCGTCATTACTTGAACAAACAAAGTTCGTTCGTTTTGACGCAATCAAATTTTTGTCACCGGCGGCACGGTGCAGTTTCCTGCTTTCCGCCGGCAACGCTGATTCGACTCTATGAATTTTTAAAGAACAGCCGTTTGATCGCTCTATCTCGATCAACAACAAAGCAGCCTTTTGCAAAGCCGCTTTGGTGTTGAAGCATTTTTGGGTTGGTGGAGGATGACGGGATCGAACCGACGACCCCCTGCTTGCAAAGCAGGTGCTCTCCCAGCTGAGCTAATCCCCCAGGAATCGCATTGTCGTGTCGCTTCGCATGGCACCGCACTTGGTGGGTCTGGTTGGTCTCGAACCAACGACCCCCGCCTTATCAAGACGGTGCTCTAACCAACTGAGCTACAGACCCAAGCCGGCCACCGCCTCAGGGCAGTTTCCCGCCTTCGCAGCGACTTCTTCCAACAACCGATAAGTGTGGGCGTTCAATTTGTGTGACAGTTTTCCAGAAAGGAGGTGATCCAGCCGCACCTTCCGATACGGCTACCTTGTTACGACTTCACCCCAGTCACGAACCCTGCCGTGGTAAGCGCCCTCCTTACGGTTAGGCTACCTACTTCTGGCAGAACCCGCTCCCATGGTGTGACGGGCGGTGTGTACAAGACCCGGGAACGTATTCACCGTGACATTCTGATCCACGATTACTAGCGATTCCGACTTCACGCAGTCGAGTTGCAGACTGCGATCCGGACTACGACTGGCTTTGTGGGATTGGCTCCCCCTCGCGGGTTGGCAACCCTTTGTACCAGCCATTGTATGACGTGTGTAGCCCCACCTATAAGGGCCATGAGGACTTGACGTCATCCCCACCTTCCTCCGGTTTGTCACCGGCAGTCCCATTAGAGTGCCCTTTCGTAGCAACTAATGGCAAGGGTTGCGCTCGTTGCGGGACTTAACCCAACATCTCACGACACGAGCTGACGACAGCCATGCAGCACCTGTGTTACGGCTCTCTTTCGAGCACTCCTCTATCTCTAAAGGATTCCGTACATGTCAAAGGTGGGTAAGGTTTTTCGCGTTGCATCGAATTAAACCACATCATCCACCGCTTGTGCGGGTCCCCGTCAATTCCTTTGAGTTTTAACCTTGCGGCCGTACTCCCCAGGCGGTCAACTTCACGCGTTAGCTTCGTTACTGAGTCAGTGAAGACCCAACAACCAGTTGACATCGTTTAGGGCGTGGACTACCAGGGTATCTAATCCTGTTTGCTCCCCACGCTTTCGTGCATGAGCGTCAGTGCAGGCCCAGGGGATTGCCTTCGCCATCGGTGTTCCTCCGCATATCTACGCATTTCACTGCTACACGCGGAATTCCATCCCCCTCTGCCGCACTCCAGCTATGCAGTCACAAAGGCAGTTCCCAGGTTGAGCCCGGGGATTTCACCTCTGTCTTACATAACCGCCTGCGCACGCTTTACGCCCAGTAATTCCGATTAACGCTTGCACCCTACGTATTACCGCGGCTGCTGGCACGTAGTTAGCCGGTGCTTATTCTTACGGTACCGTCATTCACCCCCTGTATTAGAGAGAGCTTTTTCGTTCCGTACAAAAGCAGTTTACAACCCGAAGGCCTTCATCCTGCACGCGGCATGGCTGGATCAGGCTTGCGCCCATTGTCCAAAATTCCCCACTGCTGCCTCCCGTAGGAGTCTGGGCCGTGTCTCAGTCCCAGTGTGGCTGGTCGTCCTCTCAGACCAGCTACAGATCGTCGGCTTGGTAAGCTTTTATCCCACCAACTACCTAATCTGCCATCGGCCGCTCCGTCCGCGCGAGGTCTTGCGATCCCCCGCTTTCATCCGTAGATCGTATGCGGTATTAGCACAGCTTTCGCTGCGTTATCCCCCACGATCGGGCACGTTCCGATGTATTACTCACCCGTTCGCCACTCGTCAGCATCCGAAGACCTGTTACCGTTCGACTTGCATGTGTAAGGCATGCCGCCAGCGTTCAATCTGAGCCAGGATCAAACTCTTCAGTTCGATCTTAAAATTTAAAGCCTTTCGGCTATTACTCATAAAAACGGAATTGAAGTGAACTTCACTTCTATTTCCATGAGCGTTTGCAGTCTTGCGACTTTTGTTCTTTCGAACTTGGTCACTCGCCTCAAACGCCCACGCTTATCGGCTGTATGTTTTTAACGTACACCGCAAAAAGTATCTCTCTTTTTGCAAACCCCGCTGCGATCAGCAGAGCCTCAAATTATAACAGGATTTTTTATTTCCCGTCAACACTGAAGGTCTTTCGTCTCTTCAGCATCCCCACCAACCAGAACCACCGCAAGCAGCAACCTTCTGTTCAGCGAAGCCTTGCATTGTACATCGGTTTT
>NZ_JAKVIJ010000023.1:0-10482 GCF_022760965.1 Simplicispira sedimenti | reverse complement strand
TGCGACTTTGTTTAACGACCACGGTTGTGGGTATCCGGTGTTTGGTCAGATAAACCATAAGTTATACCTTTTCCAGTGGGAACAAGTGTGCAATGAAATTTGAAAAGAATGATCTATTAGGACTAGTAGACAGCCTAAAGTCTACTATCGAATTGCATGAAGTGAGCACTGAAAAACAAGATTCGCTCCTATCCGATATACTTTTTCATGTCGCGTACATGATCGACGAAAAGCAGGGATCAGCTTTGCACGAGAATGTATTTGAGATGCTTGAAGAGTTCTCTCCTCTTCCAAAAGATTATCTCGTCTGCGAGTTGGTAGTGAGACTGGGTAGGAAAAAGCTCGAAACCAATATTTTAAAATCGAATATTGAAGTTCCTCGCAGCATGCAACTGAATTTGGAGGTTCTCCTCGGTCTAAGAGATATATCTGAGATTGACGATAATATTGATACTGAATCAAAATTCAAAAGATTGACAATTACAGGGCTGGTTTTTGAAGGCCTAGATGGCACCAAGGAATCATATTCAGAGCAGTTTGATAGTTTGAATGAGCTTGTTGGCTTTATACTTAAAGTTGCGAGTAAATGGGTATAACAAGCGCGTGCAAGGGACAAAACTACGCTCCGGAAAATTGTGGTTTGCTGCGCAAGAATTACCACAATTTACCTCCACTCCGTTTTGCCCCTGACGCGAGCGTTAGGCGAGGGAGATTGAGATGCAAGAAACCAAGTTAAAAGATTTGTTAGATACTACCCTTTTGCCTTTTGGTTTTGAGCGAAATAAAAGGGGAATTCCAGTATACAAAAGAGATTTTAATGGCCAGACTCAAGAAATTGGATTAAGAAAAGGAGTTACAGGTGGAAAGGAGTTTTCAGTCTATTTCGAGGTTCCGGAAGAAGACACGTTCTATGAGTTATCTCATTTATGTCCGCTGAAAAACTCATATTGGTGGCCAGAGAACCTTTCAGAGGAATTAGCCAATTCATTGCATAAACAACTCAAAGACATCGCTTTGGCTTATTTCAACAGCAACCCTAAAAATTCAATTGCCAATGCCCATGATATTGAAGTTTTGCAGAAGCTGTTATTGCCAGAAAATAATTTTAAAAAATTTGAGGGTGGTTACTGGCGCATAAGAGGTGATGTTATTGATATCATCGATATTGAGCTTTTAGTAAACAATTTGTTTGCGTATATTTACTTAAGCGTGTGGCATAGAGAATTGGCCGATGAAAATGTTGAGTTTAACCCTAAAAATATAACTAGAATTACTTCTTGCACCACGGGGAACGATAGAATAGATAATAATCCTAATTCAACGTATTTCAATGTTAGCAAGGGCTTGATCAATATCACTAGTCAAATTAGCTCTACGATTACTGATTATTTTGATAGCATCAAAACAATTGACAATGTAAAGGATAAGGTAAGACCAGAGTTTAGATGTTACATAAAATCCGCCTAACAAGTTGCTGCAACGGACACAAAACGCTTGGCACCTTTTGTGCCACTGAGCAATGCGTTAGCTATTTAGGGGGAAGTGTATGGACTATTGGGATCTTGTTGATCCGATTTGGGAGACGGTTTCAATCTATGACGGCCCAGATGTCTTTCTTCAGCAATATGCAGATTCGCCAGAGGCCTCTCGCACTCTCTTTGCCGCGCATTGGTGCCAATCAGAAATATGTAATGGTGGCTTTGATCAGTTTTTCTCCAACAGCACTGGCGTACTTGCTCCCGAGGGGGTTGAGGCGTTCCGCAAGATCGGCATGCCGCAGATCGCAGCCTTAGTTGAGCAAGCCATGGCAGCCCTTGGCCCCACATATCCTCGAGACCGTAGCGAGAGAGAGGATGCAATCGAAGCTGCTTGGGATGCATGCGGCGACAACGAAGGCGGACCTTTCGGCGATCTTGACGAGTTGTTCTTCAAACTCATAAAGACCGAAAACGGCGGTTTTGGAGAAGCTGCGGACACTTATGCGACCTCAAATAGCTAACAATTCGTTGCAGCCGACCGCCTACGGCGGCGGCTGAACTCAGGGCGTTGAGAGTCTGCTTTCATCTGCCGCCACAGGCCGCTCCTGGCCGAGACCAGTCACGCAGCGCCAGAGAATGACTGGCTGCAATCGCTGCAGAACAGACCTACGCGTGACGGCTTCAGGATGAACGGAGTCGCTCGCGGTCGACGCCTTCAACGACGGCTCTAGCCATCCACCGGCCGGTTGCGGTTAGCCTCTCATACGATCGCTCTTCGTACGCGAAGTCTTGGGGTGCCCCAGAACGGCAGGCCGCGGGCACCTCAACAGTTTCACCTACCCCTGTACACTGCTTTACTGTCGGCAGTGAGGAGGAGGATTGGCAACTGCAACTCAGAACTGCATAGCAGCGGTGTGCTTCATTCCGCTCGATGCGACCGCACCCAAATTCTTCGGGTTCTCCGAGTTCCTTGCGGGCTTGGCGCTGATGGTGCTGGCCTGGACCATCGCAGACGTGCGATATCGCTTTCGCGTCAGGACTGCACCTATCCCGCTTCAAGGAATCACGTTTGCCGTCGTCGCCGGCGTCGGCGTTCTAACGTTGCTGACCGACCTCTGGCGCGCTGAGCAGTGGCTCGTGCCCCAAGGGGACTTGCTGACACCCGCTTCGTGGCAAGCGCTGCTCGGAGGGTTGTTCCTGCTGACGTTCCTGACCTGGACGTGGTTCGCGTTCATTCGACCGCCGACGTACGGTCGGTACAACGCGGAGCGCTTTGCGCAGACGCTGTACCGTTTCATCCTCAAGGGATCGCCGACTGAGCTGGCTGTCATAGCCGACGAGTTGGCCCTGTCGGCCCGGTCGCTCGTGCGGCATGCGACAGATAGAGGACGCTTCAAGAACTTCGGCTACCAGCGTGAAGAGGAAAGGAAGCGGGTCCCTCCGAAGGTCGAGGCGTACGCGAATGACTTGCTGTTGCTGATCGCTGACAAGAGGCTCTGTCGTGCGATGGTTGAGTCGTCGCCGGGGACGGCGTTAGCGATCTTCCGGGCGATCGGTGAGACGAAGAAGTACGGCGTCCAAGTCGAGACGTTCGGAAAGAACATCGTTTCAGAGGCCATAGCGAACAAGGACTCGTTCCTCTTCCACGAGGCGGAGGGCTACCACTCTGGCCTGATCGGGTATCACAAGCCGCTCAGCCAAGCGATGTTCTCGAACTACGACATGGTCGAGACGATCGGCACTCTGCTCGACCCGGACTTCGCAGGCCAGAAGGTGTGGGACGCTGAGCAGTTGGGCGCCTACTGCCTAGCAGTCTTGATGGTTCTGCGCAACTACGTAGAAGACGGGTACCGCGGGCACTCATATGTCCTCTACCGCGCCAAAGGCTATCTTGAGCACGCAGTGTTCGATCTGTACAAGCTTGACGGTGTTGCGAATAGTTCTTGGGACGACGACATCCAAGCCCGCCTGCGCGTAGTCGTCAAGTTCATCGAAGACGCTGTGAAGATCCTCGATAGCAAGGGAGTACCCGACGACTTGCCGCTGCGTATTCGGGACAAGCACGGCCCGATGCTGGAGACGATCTATGACCACATAGCCAGCCTGATCTTCGAGGTGATCTTCGCGGCCTCAGCGGTGACCAAGCCGAACGACCATTGTTGGTGGATCCAACACAACTCTGTATGGGGGAAGCTGTTCAACTTCCAGAGCCTCAAAGGAGAAGCAGGCAAGGTTGTCAAGTTCAAGGTTCGCCGGCTGCTCTACGACGAGGTCGCTCGGATGAACGAGTTTGCCAACTTCAAGGGCGCCAAGATCATTGGCTTCTGTTTGAACGTCATGGGCCTGACGGTCAGGACAGACAACTACGATAACGACAGCCGGGCGCTCCAGAAGGCAGTGCTGCGGTGGACAAGAAAGAACTTCGTGTGGCTGCACGAACACACCCCGCGCGTAGCTGGCGCTTGTCTTGTCGACGGCATGTCGTACGACGCCGAGAACCGACGACTCGTGAGGACGTATCCGGCCGAGGGCTTGCGGCGTGAGCCGCACTACGTCTATCTCGACCTCGACCCCGCGCCGGAGAACGCAGTCGGCCCAGCCGCGGCAGCTTGACCCGCGAGTCCGGGCGTGCAGATGGAGCTGGATGCGTGCTGCGGGAGCAGTGCTGGGAGTTCGTGCAGCATGAAACAGTCGTTCGGTCGTTTGTAACGCGCGCGGATCGCTTCGACGCAATCGAAGGGCGTGGCCTCACAACGCTGCCCTACGAGCCTTCGTCGATGTCAGCGGCGAATGACGGCTTGATGCCGTGCGGCGTGAGGTCGCCCACCCGGGCTCAATGACGGCAACCTCTGCATTGCAGAAACCGAGCCGATCCTTCCCTTAGACAACCTGCAGCGGTGACTCGAAATCCTGCAAGACAAGACACCTTGCGCAGCTACCTCCTTCGGCATAGCCTACCGCGATGCCAGAAACGGACAAACTCTTTCCCGAGTACCAGCTCCTGTCCTGGCTGCCTGACGAGACATTCTTCAGCCTGGTTAGCCGTCATCACCAGCTTTGGGGGCATGTCACATCTGCGCAAACCTGCCAACTGATGTTCGGCAGCGCACGTGCCGGTGTCCACCATGATCTACCCAACAGTCTTGGTGCCTTCGCGCAGCGCACGAATGCATTGCTGGGTGACGTCGATTCCATTGCGAGAGAGCGGACACTGCTCAATTTCTATGCGTCTTTCGCTCCACCAGATGAGACAGCAAACGCTGTCGCCTGTATGTCCGGTGCCAGTGTGGCCCATCTGAAGCTACGCCTGGGCATCCTCACAAGCCGATTTCGCGCCAACCATCCCCTCAAGGCTTGTCCGCAATGTATGGAGCAAGACCTCCGCGAAACTGGATGGGCCTATTGGCATTTGAAGCATCAGTTCCCGGGTGTGTGGATGTGTACGACACACCAGCAGCCATTGCTTCAATCAGCCCTTAAAGCCAATGGAGTCGAGCGCTTCCAATGGCTCTTGCCGCGCTTGGCTGACTTGCATTCCGCAAGCACGCAGTCCCTCGCAATGGCTTCGTGCTCTGTTTTGTTAAGACTCGCAGAGCTCATTGAAAACCTTGTTCAGTCAGGAGCATTCAAGCCACTGCTGTTCAGAGATCTGCACGAGGTCTACCGCGAAGAATTTCGGGCGCGTGAATGGATTGCCGGTGCCTCGAGCTTGCGTATCGGACAGATCGCGGCAGCCTTCCTCAATTACTGCGAGCCACTCAGGTGCGTTCCAGAGTTCGCGTCGCTCGCCCAAGATGAGGAAGGGATGGCGACGCAACTGGGTCGATTGCTGAGACCGCCTCGGTCGGGAACCCATCCCATCAGGCACCTGCTCCTTATCCATTGGCTGTTCGGCACTGCACAACGGTTCGATCTCGCAATGAAATCCAGGGGTGCTCACACCCAATCAACCGCCCCAAACAAGGTGTTGCCCGGATTCGCCGTCATTGACCCGCGAATGGACCACCTCCATCGTCTCATTCAGGAAAAGGGGGAATCGGTGCGCAAGGCAGCGAGCCTCGTTGGTGTTGACCCGCAAACCGCTCTCATCTGGGCTGCAAAAGCAGGGATAGAGATTTCACGACGACCACAGAAGCTGTCCACAGATGTGCGTGCCAAAGCTATCCGGGATCTGCGTAAAGGGGCAGGCAAAGAACAAGTGGCATCTCGAGTCGGAGTCTCTGTCGGGACCATCACCCGTTTGTTACTCAGTGACGCAACGCTGCATGCAGACTGGTCTCAAGCGCGAAGCGAAAAAGCGAGGACCCATGCGCGAAATCTTTGGCTTGAGCTGTTGCAGTCCTCAGGAGATCTCGGGGTCAAGTGGATGCGCACCATGGACCCACGCACCTATGCGTGGCTCTATCGAAACGACCGCGCTTGGTTGGACGCTCACAAACCGGATCCCCTTCCTGAATCCCAGCGCTCCAGACCGTCCTCAGTGGATTGGTTAGCCCGAGATGAGTAACTATGCTTCCTGGTCCGTGAAGCAGCATTGCGCCTGATGGAGGAGCAGGGCATCTCGCGCATATACCTCTGGCAGTTGTGCCAGCAAATACCTGACCTGCGGGCAAAGCAGGCCCAATTGCCCCGATTGCCGCGCACTCTTGAAGCCATCAAGGCAGCTCTGAGTGCCCATCTACCGTCCCAAGATCTTTTTCGCTGAGACCCATCCTTTGTCTATTTCGTTTCGCTCTTGATATGTATATATGCATTGGGTTATGCTTTATGCATGGTTGAATCGGAAATAAGAGCACGCGCAGCAAACGCTCGTCGTATTTGTTTGGCCCATGGAATAGCCCAGGCGGACATTGCCGCCCACGTAGGGGCCAGTCAATCTCAGGTCAGCCGCATCCTCAAGGGAGAAGCCGTCAGAGCCTCACGTTTGTTTGAAGAGGTATGCCTTTTTGTGGAGTGCTTCGAGGGTGGTGTCAGCGCCGATACCGTTCGCAGCAATCGAGAGCTGATTGAGGCCCTTCAGGCCACTTGGGATGGCTCTGCGTCACATGCCAAGGCATTGGCTGCAGTGATTCGATCCTTGGCGATTCTCAAACCCGCTTGATCTGATACGGAGACTGCTGATGAACATGCTTGTGCAACCAGCGCCCTTGCCGGAAGAGATGGACCGTGGCTACTTGGGGCGGATCATGCGGATCAATGGATACCGCACTCCAAAGGACGCTGTGGAGGCAATGGCTGCGCATTTTGGTGAGGAAGGGCGGTCCCGCCGTGAAGTCACAACGCATGAACTTCTCAGCCGTATGGCCGGCATGACTACTGAGCAATTTGCACAACGTCATACGACCCTTCCGTTACGCAGGGGGATCACATCCTATTTTCCGGGCCTTCTCCATGGAAGCGAAGAAAGAAGGTCTCTGCTTCATAACAGTGCCAGCCTGCGCAAAGGCCAGGCAGCGTTCTTTTGCAAGGAATGCGTTGAGGCAGATGTTCGCTTTCATGGGGCGAGCTACTGGCGCCGGGATCTGCAGACACCTGGCCAAATATGGTGTCCAAAGCACATGAAGCCCTTGCACTTCACTACATCAGTGGATCCTTTCATTGCATCCCCGGCCATGTCGATGGAGGTCGCAGATCAGATCCCTGAAGATTGGGTGAGGCCTGCCATTGGCAATCCGCATGTCGAGCGATTTATTGAGCTGGCTGCTGCCCTGTTCGATCGAGCGGAGCCTCTGGACGTCGCTCTCATTGCCCCTTTGCTCAGGGATACGGGAAGCGCGCAGGGCTACAAGGCCAACGCTTCGTCGAAGCAGGGGGTGCTGATCAGCGACCACATTAAGGCACTGTTTCCTGAGCAGTGGCTGAGCGCCGTGTTTTACGAGGTGGTTGAAAAATCTATGGGCGCGTATCTCCATCAGGTGGATGGGGCGCTCTATCTTCGTAAATCCGCATCATCAGTGATTGCCTACTTGCTGGTGTTGTCCGTCCTGTTTGAGAGCGCAGACCACGCCATCAATGCTCTATCGGGAGCCTGTAGTGGGGATGCGATGCCCGGATTGCGTCAGAGATCGGCGAAACGCAGCATTCCCGACATGGATGAGCTCCTCGAACATTACGTAGCAGCAAGGGGAGGGCATGCAGAGGTTGCCCGGATGCTTGAGCTACCTGTTTATGTAGTTCGCAAGACTCTGTGCAATATAGGTTTGCCGAACCTGCCTGAGTGGGATGTGACATCGGAGATCGGTGCAGTAGCTGCTCTGAGGGCGTATTACCTCAACAAGCGCTCCTACCTCTCATCCCGGGAAATCTCGGGTTTGACCGAAGCGCGTTTTGATGCGCTGATGCGCCAGTGCGGACCCAAAATGGCTATTGCCCTTGACAGGATGACGCCGAAGACCAGGAACCAGACAAGGACCCGGCGAATGAAAGGCCGGCTCCCCGTCAGACTGGAGCAAGAGGCTGTGCTGGCAACCCCTCAGTTCCGCGAAATGTTGCTCCAGAACTGAGCCCAAAAGCTGTGATCCTCCGGAGATAGATCTTCGTACATTGACAGCCGTCCTGGGTCATTGCTGTGAAGCGCAGCAACGGCCTGAGCCACTGGAGCCAGATAGGTATCTGCAGCCACCTTGAAGTCATCGAGACGAAGATCGTCGTCATTGCGCTCGAACGCCACTCGGTGCGCGGCAATCCAAAGTGCAATGATCAAACGTTGAACGCCGGCAGTTTTTTCGAGGACGAGATCACCCAATTCTTCAGTGATAGCTATTGGGCGAGCGACGTACTGGTAGTGGCCGAGTCTTGGCAGAAAGTGCTGACGGAACGCCGCATCGTGATCTCCCCAGAAATGCTTGAAGGCATGGTACCCAGAGGTGACGATGCGTTCCGTGTTGCTCAAACGCTTGGTCAGCGCACCGAAGCCGTCCGGCGTACCAGAGACCAGCAGCGGTATCTGCCATTCGTTCAACGCCGTCAAAATCCACTTGAGGGACTGATCGTCAATGATGCGCAGCTCTGGCGGTGGTTCACCGAGCTTTCTTTCGCTTCTGGACTTGAGAGTAGGAAGCTTGAACAGGTTCTGAATCTCATCCAGGTGCAGAAGACCCAGAAAATGGCCGGAAGCAACCTGACGCCATTCATCCAGCATTTGTGGTCCATTGCGCCATTCGCCAGCCAGTGTCTCGTCAAAACGGGTACTGCCTGTTGCCTTTTTCCATGCCGTCATCAGCGCCGCTGCGAGATCGGTGGCCTTGCCACCCGCAGGAACATCCAGCGAGAGCCAGACCACCTGCTGCAAGCCATTGACCATCCGGAAAAATGAAGTGTGCTGGATAGTTTGAGGGAATGTGGAAAGGCATCTGCGAATCGCTTGTGTCTTGCCCGAGCCGGAAACCCCTACAACTGCGGCTCCGTAGGTTGGCGCCGTTACAGGAGGCCTATAGCGGGCCTCCTCGCCGCTGATCATGCTCCATGTACTGGATGACGAGGGTTGCAGATGGTGGTAGTTCTGCCGGATCATCATGTCCATCGTCTCGTACAACTGCAGTTCCTCCACGCTGGGGACGTGCAGATCGCGCACACTCATCAGCATGTGTAGGCGGACGTGGCGCGGAATAGACGCGATGTCTTTGGGGGGACGAGGCGGAAACTCGACCAATGCCTTTAGTGTTTCAGGGCGTGAACGTATCGGTCCAAGCTGGGTAATGAGTGAATTTCCTGCGTAAGGGTCGTGCACTGCGACGGTTTCGGGCGCGCGCTTAGTCATGCATGGCCTCCGCATCCATTGCTTTGACCAAGTCGCCCATCATCGCGTCATAGTTGGTTTTGGACTCAGCTCGTGTCTTAGCAGCACCTCGGACTTCGCCCACCATCAGTTGACCGGCGAACTCGTTTTCGATTGAACGGGCTTGACGGATTGTGGGAGTGAGTCCATGTGCACGTTTGCGGGCAGCGCGAGTTTCTTCCACGGCTTGTTTGCGAATGAGTTCCATGCGGTGATAGCCGAGTACCGCTTCCCGCACGCGTTGGTGTTCAACATCTGCCGCCTTGAGCTTTTGGAACGCAAATGCGTCAACCATCTCGTCATGGGTGAGCGCGGGATCGGCCCGGGAATGGTCGGAGATTGTGAGATCGATCAGGCCATTTCCGCTTTCGTACGGAGTCCAGATGCGTGAAACCGAGCCTGGGTAGTACTGGGCCGGGATTTCCCAACTGCCCCGAACTGATCGTGCGCGAGTTGTCCATTGCTCGGTTTCTACGACCGGCGCGCTATAGCGATTCGTGCGGAAGACGACACCGTTCCGAGTGACGCGTGCCTCGCCCGTGGGGAGCAGCTGCGTGATTAACTCCGCCTGTGACTGTGCGCGAGAGAAGCCAATCCCCATGGCATGCCCCCAACGCCACAGCCCTGCTGGGCTAGGGAACACACCTTGCGCGATCATGTGTGCATCCAAGCGATTGCTTCGGTCTGCAGTCAGGTTGTAGATGTAGAAGCACTCGTGGAGAAACTGCATGTACTTACGGACCGACATGGTTGCTGCCGCTGGGTTAGATCGGCGCAAGTCGTATTCCTTCCTCCTGGCGTCCATCGCACCTGGAATGAAGTGGTACTGCACGTTCTTCATGATGCGGTGCATGACCTCCACCACGCCCTTCAGATCGGGACGGAAGGGCGCGGTGTAGCTGAGAGTAGTGAGCAGTTTCATGCCCGTGGCCTTTGCCCGCTTGGATAGATACTCACCTCGATCGCAGAGCAGCCTTGCAGGAAGCGTAGGGGTGGGAAATAGAGACTGACGCATGTCGTATCCCCACAGATCACTCATCAGGTTGGACGATGCGACTGTGTTGAAAATAGCGACCTGCGCGGTATCCCAACTGGGACCTGTGAGACAGACATAAAAGCCCACGACAGCCGTTGAGAAAACGTCCACGATGACATACACGATGGGGGCGTGTCCGAATTTTTGTGTAAACGGTTCGGACTTCAGTTGACGGAGATGCGGTCTCCGAA
>NZ_JAKVIJ010000022.1:0-15449 GCF_022760965.1 Simplicispira sedimenti | reverse complement strand
TACGGACAGGCCGGCTTGCGCCGGCGGTGGATTGTCCGTTTACACAAAATTCTGTACACCCTCCCAGTGCGCCAATTTCGCGCAAACAAACGGGGGAGTCCATCCCATCACTCAAGCCGACCCGCCTACGGCGGGCGGCTTATCTGGGCCGTTAGGCCACTCAAAAACTACATCTAGGCAAACATGAGCGAACTACAAAGCGTGATTGAAAAGGCATATCAAGCGGCGAAGTCCGGGGAATGGGATCGCCTTCTATCTGAATGGGAGAACTCCACTGTCCTCGCTAAACGCTGTAGTCGCTATTCAAAGCCTGGTTCGTCGTGGAGCTTTCTTCATCAGGCTGCCTACTTTGGCAATGAACAAGCATGTCGTGCGTTGATTGGCCTTGGTGCATCGACCGAGGCACAGACCCATGACTCTCTTACTCCAGCAGAAATTGCCGCGCAGAAGGGGCATCACGAACTTGCCACCTTCCTTAGGAACGCATCTATCGGCAGAAACACGCTATGGGAACCGCCGATTGACCCCGACGTTCTGCCGAGCAGCAACCGGTGGAGCGAGGCAACAGAAGCAAGAGCCAGCACTGAACTGTTCGTCGCCTATGGCGGGGGACTGGTCAGAATTACCAAGGGCTCACCGTACTTCACAGACTCCCTTGATCGTGTCTTGGTGGGTTGGCACGGGACGTTCAACCCACCATGCGGCATGGACGGCGAGTCAATGCTTTCTCGTAAGGCATAAAGTGCTTACACAAGTCGCGCCTAACTGGTCGGCCAAGCGGACGCCAACAAGGTCCATGGCTTCGCCATTTTTATGGGCCTTGTTGGTGCCCTCCACTCGCTGCGCTCCTTCCGGCGCCGCTTACCTTGGGCGTTAGCGCTCATGTCAATCGCCCTTCGAATGTCCTCGTCCGTCTTCGGTGCAGCATTGGCGGCAGTCTTTTTTTGGGGCTACGCGGGCTTGGCGAACGTTGGAAGTGCCGGGAACCCCATGGCCTCCGGTCGTTCTGAAGCGATGTTCGCTGGCCCACTTTACTTGCTGCTCCTTCTGATACTTGCCTGGGTTTGCAAAAAATCGAAGGATACGAGGGCGATCGCTTACGGGATTGAGGTGTGGAAGATATTGAAGAAGACGGGTATTGCGCTGTTGCTTTGTGTTCCCGCTGCATTTTTCTTCATCGGTTTCGTTGCCCCACCTTTCATCGTCGCAACTTCTGCAGTATATCTTCTGATGTCAGCAATCAATGTGAATCCGAGCAATGGGCGCTAACAGGTTTCCCGTTTTGGCGTCTGGGTCTAACTGTGCAGTCAAGCCGAACCGCCTACGGCGGGCGGCTCACTTTCGGCGTTAGGCCGCATTAAACAAAGGCAGGAACTGCAATGGGTGCTTGGGGAACGGGCCTTTACTCCGACGACACGACATGTGATGTCCGAGACGACTATGTGCAAAACTTGAAGCACGGACTCTCCTCAGAAGCGTCCGCTCAAAAGATTCTAGATCGCTATGGCGATCTCCTAGAGAAAACCGAAATTGCCTGCCTCGTGTACTTTGCTTTGGCAGACACAGCATGGCGGTATGGGCGCCTTAACGAAGCATTAAAAGACAGGGCTCTATCACTACTCAAATCAGGTGGGGATGCCTTTATTTGGGAACGTGACGCCCCCAAAAGTGCAGCATCAAGGCGTAGAACTCTAAGAAATCTGGAAAATCGCCTCGGCACCCCTCAGCCTGAAGAAAAAGCCGTTAAGGCTTCAACACCAAAGCCAAAGAAGCTTCGCACAACTGCACCTATCGGATCTGTCTTTTCACTAGCTCTGCCTAGCAAAAGCTTTGCGCTGTTGGTTCTCGTAGGATTTAAGGAGCTCGAGAAAAGCATTGACCCTGTTTTTTCGATCATGGACTGGAGAGTCACCTCGCCAGCAGACTTGCCAGAGCATATCAATGGCAGCAACAGAACGTTGACATTTTCGAAATCCTTCTATCGACCGTTTGGGCATGTCGCGATCATCCCCAGGGATGAAAGAAGGAGCATTCTTTCCGGGCTAGAACCTGTCGACACGAAAATTTTGTCCCCTATGCCCTATGAGCCGGATAACACGGTGTGGCTCGCCGTTGGCAGAATAGCAAATGAGATAGAAAAACACATTGAAAATGTCACGCATGAGTAGTATCGCCGCTCTAACATTTGCTACCAGCCTAACCATTTGGCCAAGCCGACGCCCACAAGCTCTGCTTGTGGATGCCCTCCGCACTTCGTGCTCCGGCGCGGCTTACCGCGAGCGTTAGCACCGCAGAAAAACAGCTTTATTCAAGGCTATGCTTTTTCAAACGGCATTCCATTTTTCAAGCGCTGTGCAGCGCTGGGTTTGCCGTTCCTCTGGGCTTCGCCTGGTGGCTTTTCGTCGGTTTTTGGTCTTTTTGCCCTCTAGCCCTTGTACAGCAAGCGCCAGCAGCTATCGTTTTGGAAGCGTTGAGTTGCCTTGGGCAGCACTGCCGACCTGCCGCTGTCTCCCCTGCGCTCCCCACAGGCCCTACCATCGGGCCTTTGTTTTTTCCGGAGCTTTCTTCATGCGCGTTCTGTTCGCCCTGCTTTCTTCGCTGGCCCTGGCCCCTGTGGCGCTGGCGCAGTCGGCCCCTGTGACCACGGCCAGCGGTCTGGTGTATGAGTCCCTCAAGGAGGGCACGGGCGATGCGCCCAAAGCCACCGACACCGTCAAGGTCCACTACAAAGGCACCCTGCTCGACGGCAAGGAGTTCGACAGCTCCTACAAGCGCGGCGAACCCACCGAGTTTCCGCTCAACCGCGTGATCCCCTGCTGGACCGAGGGCGTGCAGCGCATGAAGCCCGGTGGCAAGGCCAAGCTGACCTGCCCACCCGCCATTGCCTACGGCGAGCGCGGCGCGGGCGGCGTGATCCCGCCCAACGCCACGCTGAACTTCGAGGTCGAGCTGCTGTCCGTTCGGCGCTGAATCGCCAGGGGCTTGCACGCCCACACAGCCGCCTGGGCGGCCCTGGCGGGCTTACACTTGCGCGCAGTCCATGGCCCTTCCCGATCTGTCCTTTCTGCTGCAGACACAGTCCCCCGGCTCCCTGCCGGAGGGCCAGGCTCTGGCCCTGCAGGCCCAGGCGGTCACATCGACGCCCGACGAAGCCCCCCTGGCCGCCTTGATTGCCGAACTGCGCGCTTACCAGATGGAGCTGGAGGCGCAGAACAAGGTCTTGCAGTACAGCCAAGCCTCGGCAGAGCGCGCCTCCGAGCGCTTTGAGGCGCTGTTTGCCAGCGTGCCCCTGTCGCTGATGGTGCTGGACGAGCACGACATGGTGGTGCAGGCCAATGCCATGGCACACCGCTCGTTCCAGCCCACGGAGCGCGATCGCCCCCTGACCGCGCTGATGCCTTTTGTGTCGGCGCACGATGCCGAGCGCGTGCGCCTGGCCTTTGCCGAGGCGCGCCAACAGGGCCAGGCCCTGGCCACCGAGGTGGTATTTGCCCAGGGCGAGCAGGTGCGCATCACGGGTGACCTGCACATTGCTTTCATCACGCTGGGGCACGAGGGCGAGACCCCACAGCACCAGTACCTGTGCGCCGTCATCGACCAGGGCCCGCTGCTGGCCGAGCGCAGCGCGCTGCAGGAGCGCAACGAGCAACTGCGCGCCAGCGAGAAGCGCCTGGAAGCAGTCATCAATTCGGCGCTGGACGCCATCGTGTGCGTGGACCAGCACCAGCGCATCACCGTGTTCAACCCCACGGCAGCGGTGCTGTTCCAGTGCAGCGCCAGCGATGCACTGGGCAGCAGGCTCGAGCGTTTTCTGCCCGACGCGGCGCAGGCGCTGGGTTTTGGCCAGCTCACCACCCAGGCGGTGCTGGGCGAGATGACGGCGCGCACCGCTGCGGGCAAGGAGCTTTCGGTGGAGGTGAGCGTGTCTTTCGAGCACCATGCCGATGGCCTGAGCACCACCGTGTTTGCCCGCGACCTGACCAGCCGCAAGCGTGCCGAGGCCCAGCGCACCGAGCTGGAGGCGCAGCTGCGCGAGTCACACAAGATGCAGGCCGTGGGCACCATGGCCGGGGGCATTGCGCACGACTTCAACAACATCCTGGGCGCCATTCTGGGCAACGTGGAGCTGGCCATGGCCGACTGCACGCCCGAGTCCGGCGCCATGGTGAGCCTGCGCGAAATCCAGAAGGCTGGGCGCCGGGCACGCGATCTGGTGCGCCAGATCCTCACCTTCAGCCGCAACGAGCCGCCACGCCTGAACGCCGTGGACCTGGCCGAAGCCCTGCACGACACCGAGCGCCTGCTGCGCGTGACGATGCCGCCCACCGTGGCCTTGCAGATCCACATTGCGCCCCACCTGCCCACGGTGCTGGCCGATGCCACCCAGGTGGAGCAGGCCTTGTTGAACCTGTGCACCAACGCCATCCATGCCATCGGCACCGCCAAGGGCACGGTGCGCGTGGACGCCCTGCCCCTGCGCCCTGACACGGCGCTGTGCGACCGCCTGGGCCTGCCTGCAGGCGACTACGTGGCCATCAGCGTGCACGACAACGGCCCCGGCATGGACGCGGCCACTCTGCAGCGCGTGTTCGAACCCTTTTTCACCACCAAGCCTGTGGGCCAGGGCACGGGCCTGGGGCTGGCGGTGGTGCATGGCGTGATGCGCACCCACGCAGGGGCCGTGGATGTGCACAGCACGCCCGGCCAGGGCAGTTGCTTCACGCTGTATTTCCCGGCCCAGGCCGAGGGTGCCGCAGCACCGACCGCAACGGAACCTGCCCCTGCGGTCACCGCACCGCTGGCGCCTCCGGCGCAGCAGCATGTGATGTACGTGGACGATGACCAGGCCCTGGTCTTTCTGGTGGAGCGCCTGTTGCGCCGCCGAGGCTACCGCACCAGCGGCTACACCGATCCGCTGGCCGCCCTGCAGGCCCTGCGCGCGGCGCCGCAAGACGTGCACCTGCTGGTAACCGACTACAACATGCCCGGCTACAGCGGTGTGGAGCTGCTGCAGGCGGTGCGCGAAGTCAGGCCCGACCTGTCGGTGGCCCTGGCGTCGGGCTATGTCACGGCAGAGATCGAGCAGGCGGCCCTGGCCGCAGGCGCTCGCGCCCTGATCCACAAACCCAACGATGTGCAGGAACTGTGCGACACCGTGGACCGGCTGATCCATGCCGCAGAGTGAACCGGACCGCGCCCCCGGCGCTGCCACTGGACTGCAATGCCTGCATGAAGATTCGCACCTGCTGGTGCTGGCCAAGCCGCCCGGACTGCTGTGCGTGCCGGGGCGCGGGCCCGACAAGGAAGACTGCCTGAGCCGCCGCGCACAAGCACAGTGGGCTGATGCGCTGGTGGTGCACCGGCTGGACCAAGCCACTTCTGGCCTGGTGCTCATGGCCCGCAACACCGAGGCGCAACGACGCCTGGGCCGTGCGTTTGAGCTGCGCCAGGTGCACAAACGCTACCTCGCCGTGGTGGCTGGCGCCCTGGCGCAAGCCCCGGATGGTGCATGGTCCACCATCGACCTGCCCATCGCCGCCGACTGGGAACGCCGCCCGCTGCGCACCATCGACCCCCATCGGGGCAAGCCCAGCCAGACGCGCTGGCGCTCGCTGGGCTACGACGCTGCCACCGACAGCAGCCGGGTGGAGCTCGAACCCCTGACCGGCCGCACCCACCAGTTGCGCGTACACCTGGCGGCCCTGGGCCACCCCATCCTGGGCGATGCGCTGTACGCCGACAGGTGCGTGCAAGCCCGCGCACTGCGCCTGCTGCTGCACGCGCAGTGGCTGGCGTTTGAACACCCTGGCACGGGTCAGTGGGTGGAGTTCACCTTGCCTACGACGTTCTGACGGCGTTACATGTCAGCGCAACACTGCACGTTGTTGCGCCCCGTCTCCTTGGCCCGGTAGAGCGCCTTGTCGGCCTTGTTGACCAACTGCTCGAACGTCAGACCCATCCCCCAGACCAGCGTGGCCACACCGATGCTGACGGTGACCGATGTGGTTGCGCCCTCGTCGTTGACCACCACCGCCTGCGATGCCACCACATGGCGCAACGACTCCGCCAGGTGCAATGCG
This sequence comes from Simplicispira sedimenti, assembly GCF_022760965.1. Lineage (NCBI taxonomy): Bacteria > Pseudomonadati > Pseudomonadota > Betaproteobacteria > Burkholderiales > Comamonadaceae > Simplicispira > Simplicispira sedimenti. Next base: position 9,369 of record NZ_JAKVIJ010000022.1, on the reverse strand, counting down.
CTGGCGCTGTCCGTTTCCGGCAGCACCAGCACGAATTCCTCACCGCCGAAACGTGCCACCGTGTCGATCCCGGCGCGTGTGCGCGCAGCGCAGGCATCGGCCACCGCGCAGATCACACGGTCGCCCGCGAGGTGCCCCCAGACATCGTTGACGTTCTTGAACAGGTCGATGTCCACCACCATGACGGACAGCGGGTGCCCGAAGCGCTCGGCGCGCCGGCATTCGCTCTCGCCCAGCTCCATGAGGGTGCGCCGGTTGGACAGACCCGTCAGCGAGTCGTTGGCAGCGAGCAGGCGCAGCGTGGTGTTGAGCTGCTGCAGCAAGGCGTTCTGCTCGACCAGTTGGCGGTTGATCTGGGCGATCTCGTCCTCCTGGCGCTTGCGGTCGTCGATATTGAAGGTCACGCCGATCAGCCGCTTGCCAGGCGATGCACTCCTGCCGTCCATGATGCGGCCGTAGTTGGCAAACCAGATCCATTCACCCTGCTTGGAGCGCAGCCGGAACTCGCACCGGTACTGGGCCGTGCGGCCCGAGAGATGGTCCTCCACCGCCTTCTGCACCCGTGGCAGGTCGTCCGGGTGAAACAGGCCGTAAATGCCCTGCACGTCGGCGACGATCTCCTCCTCGGTGAAGCCCAGCTCCTCGAAGGTCTTGCTGGCCTTGCGTGTCACCTCACCGGTCAGAAGGTTGTTCTCCCACAGGTCCAGGCCTGCCGCCTCCAGGGCCAGCTCCAGCCGTTCCTTGTTCAGGTCTGCGTCGCTCATGGCCAGAACCTGTTCTCAAGCCGAAGGCAGCGCCCCCGCATACCCCAGGTTGCGCAGCAGCGCCGCAAACGAAGCCAGCACGCCAGGGGTGCCGCACAGCTTCTCGGCCGCACGCACCTGGATGACGCTGACCGTCTTGCCTGTGCTCTTGCCCGTGGCAGCGTTGAAGTACTCCGACAGGTCGTCGCTGGCATTGGAAAAGCCCCGCCCCGTGCTCTCTGAGTAGTAGCAAATGGAGTCGGGTGCGACGACGTCCGGCATGGTGCTTGCCGCCGAATACATGATGAGGTTCTCGTTCAGGTTGTAGAGGTAGTGCGTCTGCGTGCTGTGCTCGGGATCGATGGTGTTGTCCAGCCGGATGATGCCCGAGTCAAGCGATGCGCTGGACGTGGACTGCGTCACCGCAGTCATGTAGAAGTTGGTCACGACAGCGCTGGCCGCGCGGCCAGTGACCAGGGAAATCATCGCCGCCACTTCGGATGTCGGCGGCGGGCTGGACGCCGCCAGCAGAAAACGCCCCAGGGCGCGCACCTGCTCCAGGGTTCCGGTGATGTAGCTGCCTGTCAGGGCATGGCCATTGCCCGCATTGGAAGGCCACATGGCAATCCCCGAATACCCGCCAAAGCCCCCCACCACGCCGCCTGCCAAGGACTCCACCTGGGCCGCTGTAGGGGCATGGAGCAGCGCCGACTCCACGGCACGGGGTTCAGCGGCATCGCTGGCCAAGGCACACGGGCAAGGCGCCAGCAGCGGGGTGCCCGTGAAAGTGGTTTGGGGCAACTGTGGTACCGCACGCCCTGCGCCGTCACCGTCCACCACCCAGACCGCGCCTTGCGACATGACCGCGCCAATCAGGGGCACCAGGGAGTTGATCGGGCCGATCTCCACCGGGATGAAACACCCCAGCGCGGCGCCGGTACCGACCTCCAGCAACCGAACGGAGTTGCGGATGGAGTTCTCTACGGCCGCCAGCGTCAGGCGGTCGGCCGCATCGGGCGATCCCATGATGGCCAGCACACAGGCATTGGTCACGCCGTCATAGTCGCGCACCTGGACGGTGCCACCCCACCCCTGCTGCCCCAGCTCCTGGAGGATGGCCCGAGCATCGCCGTAGCTGCCGCCACCACCGCTGGCCAGCACGGCTGCGCCCGCGGCGATGGCCTCGAAATCTTCCAGCCCGTATGCATGAATGCCCATGGCGCTCCCTCCGGTGATGGCCGGTGCGGCGTTGCGTTGTATCACTGTGCTGCCAGGCTGCCAAGGCTAACCGACATTTGGTAGGCCCCAGGCTCAGTAAAACCCGCATGCTCACCTTCCCCACAGGGCAGATAACATCCGGCCATGCCCCAACACCTCACCATCCTGACAGGCGCCTCGCGCGGCATGGGCCTGGCCATGGCGCGGCAGATGCTGCGCCCCGGCCACACCCTGCTGTGCATCTCGCGCACCGCCCACGCCACGCTGCCCCAGGAAGCCGCCACCCTGGGCTGCACCCTGGAGCAGTGGGACCAAGACCTGGCACAGCCCGAACAGGCGGCCGAGCGCCTGCGTGCATGGCTGCAACGGGCTCCAGTCGGCCTGTTTGCCAGCGCCACGCTCATCAACAACGCGGGTGTGATCCCCCCCATCGCCCCGCTGTCTGCCAGCGTTCCGGCAGACCTGGCCATGGCGCTGCGCGTGGGGCTGGAAGCGCCGATGCTGCTGTGCGCAGCCGTTCTGGGTGCTACCGAGGACTGGGGCGTTCCGCGCAAGGTGCTGAACATCTCCTCCGGCCTGGGGCGGCGGCCCATGGCGTCGCAGGCCGCCTATTGCGCCGCCAAGGCGGGCATGGACCATTTCACCCGCTGCATGGCGCTGGACGAAGCCCGCAAGCCGCAGGGCGCCAAGGTGTGCTCGCTGGCGCCCGGCGTCATCGACACCGACATGCAGGTGCAGCTGCGTTCCGCGGCGCCGGAGGCCTTTCCGGATGTGCAGAACTTTGCCCAACTGCAAAGCAGCGGCATGCTCAGCAGCGCACCCGATGCGGCGGCCCGCGTGCTGGCCTGGCTGGAGCGCCCCGACTTTGGCACCCAGCCCGTGGCCGATGTGCGCGAGGCCTGAAGACCGCCACGCCCCAACCCGTCGATTGCTATTGTTTTTATAGCTAATTGCGCTTTACCATCAAGCGCCCGAGACCATTTTGACCTTTTATTTTCGCTTGGTTTCCCAAACACAAAGGCCCCGCATTGCGGGGCCTTTGCTTTTGTATTGGATGCCCGCCCCAAGGGACCGGAGCTCGTCGGCGTGACGATCAGTCGCGCACCACCAGCACGGGGATGTGCACAACGCCCAGCACGCGCTGGGTGACGCTGCCCAGCACCAGCTTCTCGATCCCCCGACGGCCATGCGAGCCCATGACGATCAGGTCGGCACCAGTGGTCTCCTGCGCACGGGAAATGCCTTCTTGCACGGCATGGCCCTCGCCCACCACTGTGGAAGCGTCGACACCGGCGTCCAGCATGGCCTTCTTGGCGGCGTCCAGCGCGGAATTGGCCTCCGCCGTGGCGGCGCTGAGGTACTGTGCCTGGCCATAGGCAAAATCGGCGCCTACGCCCGTAAAGGGGTACGGATCAATCACGTACAAAATGGTCACGGCACTGCCAAAGGCCTTGGCAAGTCCAGCAGCCTTGGACACAGCCATCATGGAAGTGGGCGAACCATCGACAGGAACCAGAATGTGCTTGAACATGTGTTTCTCCTTGAACGTTGATCGGCACCGCACACCTGACCGTGCTTGACACCAGAGTGCGGTGGCTTGAACCCCAGTGTAGCGCCTGCCCTCCCCACGACAAGCGTTTAGAAGGCAGATTCATGGGGCCGCGTGCCAAGCCATGAAGCACGCGAAAACCCCAGCACCCATCGGCCTGCTCGGGTGTAGCATGCAACAGTTGATCCATCACCCACGGGTAAAGCGCCATGCCCCACGAACGTCGCCATTTCATCCGCGTCACCTTTGATGCCCCCGCCCAACTGACCACCGGCGACGGCTGCTTCAGTGTGCATGTGCTGGACCTCTCGCTCAAGGGTGCGCTGGTGGTGTTGTCGCCCGGGGTGGATCTGCAGCCCGGCGCACTGTGCCAACTGGTGGTGCCCCTCACCAGCACCCACGACCACATTGCCATGTCCACCGAGGTGGCGCATGTGGAGGGGCGCTGCGCTGGCCTGCTGTGCCACTCGATCGACCTCGACAGCGTGACGCATCTGCGCCGACTGATCGAGCTGCAGCTCGGTGCTCCCCATCTGCTCGACCGCGACCTGGCCGAGCTCACGACCACTTGATCATTTCGCCTTGCGCTTGGAGCCGCAAGCCGCCTGCACTGCATTGCGTTGCCATGACGGCCCTGTGCGTGTCGCGGCCCATCGTGTCAGCGTACCGCTTCCTGTTCCTGCAACAAACGCCACATGACCTTGCCGCTGCCGCTTTTTGGCAGTGCATTCACAAACTGCACGGTGCGCGGCACCTTGTACACCGCCATGTTCTCGCGGCACCAGGAGATGATTTCCTGCTCGGTGGTGTGCGCATGGTCTGGCCGCAGCACGACCACCGCCTTCACGCTTTCGCCACGGTAGTCATCCTTGGTGGAGATGACACAGGCCTCCTGGATGGCCGGGTGCCGGAACATCAGCGATTCCACCTCTGCGGGCCAGACCTTGAAGCCTGAGGCGTTGATCATGCGTTTGAGGCGGTCGGTGATAAAGAAGTAACCGTCCGCATCCACCTTGCCCAGGTCTCCGGTGCGAAAGAAGCGCTTGCCGTCCAACTCCACGAACACAGCTTCGGTGGCCTCGGGACGGCTCCAATAGCCATCAAACACCTGGGGGCCGTGGATCAGGATCTCACCCTGCTCGCCCACGGGCATCTCTTGCAGGGTGTCGGGATCGACCACACGCGCATCGGTGCCCATGAAGGGAATACCCAGGCATTGCTGTTTGGGCTGGTCCGGCGGGTTGCTGTGCGACGGTGCAGCGGTCTCGGTCAGACCATAGCCTTCGGCATAGCGCAGGCCAAACTGGTCCAGCAGGCGCTGGGCCACGGCCTGGGGCATGGCAGCACCGCCTCCACCAATGTAGTTGAGGCTGGAGAGGTCGAATTGCGCAAAGTTTGGGCTGGCCATCAAATCGATGACCATGGTGGGAATGTTGGTCCAGGAGGTGACCTTCCAGCGCGAAATCAACCGCCCTGCCAGTTCGCGATCCCAGCGCGGCATGATGACCAGTGTGCCGCCGCTGTAAATGGTGGCGTGCATCATGCTGACCATGCCAGTGATGTGGAACATGGGCACCACGGCAAGGGTCACGTTCTCGGACGTCGCATTGCCCCACAGACTGCTGGCCACGGCGTTGTGCATCAGCGTGCGATGTGGGTGCATGCATCCCTTGGGAAGCCCCGTGGTGCCGCTGGTGTAGGGCAGCACCGCCAGGTCATCGGGGCCCACCAGAAGATCTGGCACAGGGTCTGAGCACGCCAAGGCCTGCTGCCAGCCATGCACCTCGCCGCCCTCCAGTTCCGGCAGTCCATGGCAGGTACACAGCCAATCGTTCCAGGACGCAGGCGGTGCATCGACACCCGCAGCATCTGCATCAAAAGCCTCTGTGAACTCGGTGACCAGCAAGTGCCGAAGGCGCTGGGCGGATGCCAGTGCGTTGCTGGCCTTGGCCAGCTCAGGCGCCAAATCTGCTGTGGTGATGGCCACCAGCGCCTGGGGATCGGTGATGTAGTGCTTGAGCTCCTCGGCACGGTTCATGGGGTTGACCGGCACCACCACCGCATTGGCCCGCAAGATCGCAAAGTGGGCCAGCACCAGTTGCGGACAGTTCTGCATGCACAGCAGCACCCTGTCCCCCTTGCGCACACCCAGCCGATGCAGAAACGCGGCCATGCGCTGCGCCGCCATCTCCAGCGCCCGATAGCTGACGCTGCGCCCAAAAAACACCAGCGCTGCCTTGTCGGGATAGCGCCGTGCGCTGATAGCCAGGTTGTCCCACAGCGAGGTCTGCGGAGGAACGATGGCATGAGGAAGCCTGCGAGGCCAGAAGCGGTGATGCGAATTCATGGACAACTCCTTTGCTGCTTTCGCAGTCTATGGAGCCCCCGAACCCGGCCATCGGGGGTTTTCACCTGTGGGATGTCACTTGGGTGTCAACGCAGCAATCCGCCGATGAGGGCTTGCTTTCCATGACTCATTCACCGATTCACACCCACCTGAACCAGCGACCATCGGCACACGGACTGGTGGGATGCAACACTCAATTCCCCGGTATCGCGTCTCGCTGAAACCCGCTGATCAAGGAGCCGGAAATGTTCGATATATCCCAAGCCACCTCCATGCTGCACTCCTTGGGCACCAGCAGTTCTGTAGCCAACAAAACCGCTGAACGTTCCGTACAAAACAGCGGGGCAGAGGGCCAATCCTTCTTTGAAGCTTTGCAGCAAAACCTGGCAGCGCTGACCCCAACAAGCAACAAGATGGCTGCAGCAGAATCAACTCCGTCAAAAGCTCCAACGGTATCCACATCTGCCACCAAAGCAGAAAACACATCAGCGCCTGAACCTACGGCCGAAGTCACTGCTCCCTTTGAAAATTTCCAGGAATTCAAAAACTGGGAAAAAGGACTCGGCAATACCTTTGCAGAGGACTACAAAGCACCGGATTACATCCGTGCGATGGGGTTGTCCCTTTGGGGAGGCGATGAGGGCGCTTTCAAGCGCTACATGTTCTTCAAGAACAATCCACAGTACGCCGTCGATTACGAGTCCATTCGGAGTGGAAACTTGTCCAAGTACCCCACTGACGGCTCAAGCTTGGTAAAGACCGATCTGTCAACGATGGACGCCAGCACCGCAAGCTACTACAAGAAGAATGTGGGCAACTTGCTTATGGCAGAGGGATTCAGCATGGATCCCACGCTGCTGAAAAAGAGATTGGAAGGCAGCGCAGAAGGCATTAACGACCCAGACTGGCTCACCAACCATCGATGGACTGCAGATGGCGCGGTGGCCAGCAACAACCGAGTCGCCTACGCTCAAGCGGATTTCATTGGAATCGATGGCAAGGGAGCCGGAACCTACCGGCTCGCAAAATACGACTCAGCCACCGGGAGAATCATCGACTTCGATGGCCGAAGCTACGACCCCATCACCGGCGAAGAGGCGTAAAGCCCTCTTCACCGTTCCACAGGTTCACTCCCACTCAATTGTCAACCGGAACGAAAGCTTGGACTTCTTCGTTCCGTGTTGCACCAATTGAGATAGAACGAGTGATTCGTCCAAGGTCGTCCATACCGTCAGCTTTACCGTCATAGTTTTTTGTCGATTTGGGTGTAGTCCAGAAAAACCCAACGGCACCCTGCCCCGTCCGAACATACAGCAAATTTGACGGCATTTGGTTGTTCATTGAACTCCCATGGATTTGAGTACGTCCGCAACCACGGCATCGCTTTGCGTGGCATTCCCCCTACAGCCGTGCGAACTTGCGCCGGGTCATTGCGCTTTGGGCAAATGTCTCTCAACAAAATCCAGAATATCGCTCCGCGTAATGTCCGTGAACTTGTTGCTGCTGCAGATGGGGAATGGGTTGTACTTGTTGAGCGCCCGAGTGCACACGTTATCTTCCGCCCGACGACCGACACCTCGGGTTGGCGAGTCCCATGCGTGCGTAGCGCCCTCAAATTTCGTCCACTTCTCGACGCCCTTGAATACTTTGTCCACGTTGCACTGAGACAGCGGTGTGGCGGTATCTGCACTACCAGTAAACGCAATCACAGGTGCCACATAGTTGCCCAGCGGAGGAGCGTCTTCACGATCCGTACTGCCGCTGGGCGCACGACCAAAAATGGACTCTTTGACATAGCAGTTGGGGTAAAGAGACACACCTCCAGCCAACAATGATGTGATTTCGCTTCTGAGGTTGTGGTTTGTGAACGCACGCAGCACCGTCCATCCGCCTTGGCTGTCGCCAATCACGAACGTCTTCTTGGGATCAGCACCTTCGGATCGCGTGAACCGAGCAGCAGCGATCAGATCAAGAACTCGCATGTTGGCCCCAAAGCGAGTCCAACTGAGCCAGTTTTCCGTACGCCCCCGTGACCAATACGAATCGAGAATCAGAATGTTGGCGTCGAGGTTGCGCTTGGCCCACACTGCGGTGTCCAGGTTGCCGGGTGCCACACCATGACCACCATGGACAATGATGATGGTGGGACGCTCGAACACTCGACCGTTCTGTGCTGTCCAGCTAGAGAACAGCATGCCCTTGCCGTCATAAGACGGAACGTTGGCGGAGAACAGGTTGAGCCCATTGTTCACCAGCGGTCGTTCCATGTTCCAACCATGGGACGATGCCGGTGGATACTGCTCCATGATGGGCGGCTGGTACTTTTCAACGGGAATCACATCGTCTGAGGCTGCCCAGGATGAGGTCGATGCCATGAACAGCACTGCGGCACCAAGAAGCGAGCAGAAAGCGGTGCGAGGTCGATTTTTCATTTTCTGTTTTGATTCCAACATAGGTGCTCACTGCAGTGGCAGCCCCCGGCTGTCTAGGCTCAGCCCCATCTTTTGAAGCAGAGCAGGATCGAAGCGAGACATGGCGTCACTCTGGCAACGCAGATCAGCAATGCGTTTGCCGCCCTTCTCCACCAACACTCCCTTGCGTCCATTTTCACCGTCACCGGCATAAACGACATAGCGATAGTTGCCCCTGTCGAATGACAGGAAGTTCACTGCCGTGCCATCTTGACCAAGCTGTGAGCCACGTTGGAAAGCTGAAGCCGCGCCAGTTCCAGCGCTCGGATATTCCATCTCCACTGCGCCTTCCAGCGGTGCTATCCGATATGCCAACTGCTCATTGCCATCACTGCGCCCCGTACAAACCGAGACGCGCTTCTTCCCGGTGGAACACGCAAAGATCGGGGTCTCAGCAGCCGTGCAGAGATGCGGGACGGTCACAGCCGGAGCAGCAACCGTCACGTTGGCTGGCGGAGTGACTGGCGCTGCAGCGGGTGCTGTGTTCGCAGGCGCTGATACAGCTGCAGCTGGCGCAGGCTGGGCCACTGGTGAAACAGCTGGAGTCGGCTCCGCTGGCTTGGCCTCGGCTGCTGGCGGAGCTTCACCGGCAATCTTTGCAATCTCCGCTTCGCTCTTGTCGAACACCCGGAGCATCGCCAGATCGTGGAACAGCCCCATGAATGCCAAGTGTCCAGTGAGCTTGACCAGTATCTCCTTGCTGTCTTCGGTACGTTGGACGGTGTAGGTCACATTGCCCTTAACCGTATTGCCCTCCAACGCGGCGCCTTGAGGCTCATACGTGCCGCGCAAATGATTGAGCATCCGTTGGTCGGTAGGGATGGCGTCTTGCGGCATCACAGCCGTCAGGACCGCTGAGCAGGTCTTCTTCGCCGTCGATTCATCACTGCGAGCCGTGGTGATGGACTCCACCGTGACTTTGGTGTTCTTGCTCGTGATCTGCACGCTGCGCTGGCGCTCAGGGTGAACCGCCCCGGGTTTTGAGGAGGCTCCAACACTTGAGAAGATGGAGCTATGAACAAGTCACCGAAGTTCTCCCCG
>NZ_JAKVIJ010000021.1:0-23013 GCF_022760965.1 Simplicispira sedimenti | reverse complement strand
CAAGCTGATCAACCCCATCGCCATGGAAGAAGGTCTGCGCTTCGCCATCCGTGAAGGCGGTCGTACCGTCGGCGCCGGCGTCGTGGCCAAGATCATCGAGTAATCCGGATCCTCGCGATACAAGGAACACAGCATGTCCAAGCAAAAGATCCGCATCCGCCTCAAGGCGTTTGATTACAAACTGATCGACCAGTCCGCTGCCGAGATCGTTGACACCGCCAAGCGCACCGGCGCCATCGTCAAGGGCCCGGTGCCCCTGCCTACGCGCATGAAGCGTTTCGACATCCTGCGCTCGCCGCACGTCAACAAGACCAGCCGTGACCAGCTCGAAATCCGCACGCACCAGCGTCTGATGGACATCGTGGACCCCACCGACAAGACCGTGGATGCCCTGATGAAACTCGACCTGCCCGCAGGTGTGGACGTCGAAATCAAGCTGCAGTAATGCCTTGAACCCATGGGCCGCAAGGCCCGTGGAGCGCTCCGCAAAGAACGCGAACTTGCTTGCAAAAGCAGTTCGCGTTATACTTTGCCGCTTCGCCTATTTTGCGTTTGCGTTGCAGCGCAACGGGGCGGAGTTTTATCAACCTTCTTTCATGCGCTTGAGAAGGCGCAACGCCGGGGCCAATTGAAGTCGCGGCGGTGAAAGTTTTGGAGAAAACCAATGAGTCTGAGCACCTCCCTGGGGTTGCTGGGCCGCAAGGTGGGCATGATGCGTCTGTTCACCGATGACGGGGACGCAGTGCCTGTCACGGTGGTCGATGTGTCCGACAACCGCGTGACCCAGGTGAAAACCCAAGAGAACGATGGCTACGTGGCCTTGCAGGTCACCTATGGTTCGCGCAAGGCATCTCGCGTGACCAAGCCTCAAGCTGGCCACCTGGCCAAGGCCGGCGTGCAAGCCGGTGAAATCATCCGTGAATTCCGCGTGACGGCAGAAGCCGCAGCGCAGTACCAGCCTGGTGCCAATGTGCCCGTGGCTTCGCTGTTTGCTGTGGGCCAGAAGGTGGATGTGCAGGGCACGAGCATTGGTAAAGGCTACGCCGGTACCATCAAGCGCCACAACATGGCCTCCCAGCGTGCATCGCACGGTAACAGCCGTTCGCACAACGTGCCGGGTTCCATCGGTATGGCGCAGGATCCGGGCCGCGTGTTCCCGGGCAAGCGCATGACCGGTCACATGGGCGACGAAACCGTCACCACCCAGAACCTCGACGTCATCCGCGTGGACGAAGCCCGTCAACTGCTCTTGATCAAGGGTGCTATTCCCGGAGCCAAGGGTGGCTTCGTGACCGTGCGTCCCGCCATCAAGGCCAAAGCCGCCAAAGGAGCGAACTAATGCAGCTCGAACTCCTGAATGACCAAGGCCAGGCCGCATCCAAGATCGATGCGCCCGAGACCGTGTTTGGTCGTGAATACAACGAAGATCTGGTGCACCAGATCGTGGTCGCTTACCGTGCCAACGGCCGTCAGGGCACCCGTGCCCAGAAGGACCGCGAGCAGGTTCGCCACTCCACCAAGAAGCCTTTCAAGCAAAAGGGTACCGGCCGCGCGCGTGCTGGTATGACGTCTTCTCCGCTGTGGCGCGGGGGTGGTCGGATTTTCCCGAACATGCCCGATGAAAACTTCACGCAGAAGATCAACAAGAAGATGTACCGCGCCGGTATGGCTTCCATCCTGTCGCAACTGGTGCGTGAAGGCCGTCTGGCCGTGGTCGATTCCATCGCTGTGGACTCGCCCAAGACCAAGCAGCTGGCCGACAAGTTCAAGGCCATGAACCTGCAGTCGGTGCTCGTGATCGCCGACCAGGTGGACGAGAACCTGTACCTGGCTTCGCGCAACCTCAAGGACGTGTTCATCGTCGAGCCGCGCTATGCCGACCCCGTGTCGCTGGTGCACTTCAAGAAGGTGCTCGTCACCAAGGGCGCTCTCGACCAACTCAAGGAGATGTTCGCATGAGCACGCTCAAGTTTGACGAAGGTCGTCTGATGCAGGTGCTGGTTGCTCCCATCGTGTCCGAAAAGGCCACCATGGTTGCTGAAAAGTCCAACGCCGTGACGTTCAAAGTGCTGCAGAACGCTACCAAGCCCGAAATCAAGGCCGCTGTGGAATTGATGTTCAAGGTCGAGGTGCAAGGCGTGTCTGTGGTGAACACCAAGGGCAAGACCAAGCGCTTTGGCAAGACAATGGGCCGCCGCGACAACGTGCGCAAGGCCTACGTGATGCTCAAGCCTGGTCAAGAGCTGAACCTGAGCGGGGAGGCTGCGTAATCATGGCTGTCATCAAAATGAAACCCACCTCGCCCGGCCAACGTGCCGTGGTGAAGGTCACGCGCGATCACCTGTACAAGGGTTCTGGTCACGCCCCGCTGTTGGAGCCCCAGCACCAGAAGGCTGGCCGCAACAACAACGGTCACATCACCACCCGTCACAAGGGCGGTGGTCACAAGCACCACTACCGCGTGGTGGACTTCAAGCGCAACAAGGACGGTATTCCCGCCAAGGTTGAGCGCATCGAGTACGACCCCAACCGCACGGCCCACATCGCTCTGGTGTGCTACGCCGACGGTGAGCGTCGCTACGTGATTGCTCCGCGCAACCTCGAAGTGGGCGCCACCATTGTGAGCGGTTCCGAAGCCCCGATCCGCGTGGGCAACACGCTGCCGATCCGCAACATCCCCGTGGGCTCGACCATCCACTGCATCGAGCTCAAGCCCGGTGCAGGTGCGCAGATCGCTCGCTCGGCAGGTGCTTCGGCGACGCTGCTGGCCCGCGAAAGCATGTACGCCCAGGTGCGCATGCGCTCGGGTGAAGTGCGCAAGATCCATATCGAATGCCGTGCAACGATTGGCGAAGTGGCCAACGAAGAGCACAGCCTGCGCCAGCTCGGCAAGGCCGGTGTCAAGCGCTGGATGGGTATCCGCCCGACGGTGCGTGGCGTCGCCATGAACCCGGTCGATCACCCGCACGGTGGTGGCGAAGGCCGCACTGGCGAAGGCCGTCATGCTGTCGATCCTTGGGGCAATCTGACCAAGGGTTATCGCACCCGCAACAACAAGCGCACACAGACCATGATCGTGTCGCGCCGCAAGAAGTAAGGGGTAACAAATGACTCGCTCTCTCAAAAAGGGTCCGTTTGTTGACCATCACCTGGTAGCCAAGGTCGAGAAGGCCGTTGCCACCAAGGACAAGAAGCCGATCAAGACCTGGTCGCGTCGCTCCATGGTTCTGCCCGATTTCATCGGTCTGACCATTGCCGTGCACAACGGCAAGCAGCACGTGCCGGTCTACGTTACCGACCAGATGGTGGGCCACAAGCTGGGCGAATTCGCCCTGACGCGCACCTTCAAGGGTCACCCCGCTGACAAAAAAGCGAAGAAGTAAGGAACGACCATGTCTGAAACACGTGCAGTCCTCCGGGGCGTCCGTCTGTCGGTTGACAAGGGCCGTCTGGTTGCAGACCTGATCCGCGGCAAGAAAGTGGACCAGGCGCTGAACATCCTGACCTTCACGCAAAAGAAGGCAGCAGGAATCATCAAGAAGGTTCTGGAGTCGGCCATCGCCAACGCAGAACACAACGATGGTGCCGACATCGACGAACTGAAGGTCAAGACCATCTACGTTGAGCAAGGTGCCACGCTCAAGCGTTTCACCGCGCGCGCCAAAGGCCGCGGCAACCGCATCAGCAAGCCCACGTGCCATGTGTACGTGACGGTGGGCAACTAAAGGCCGAGGAAGACTATGGGACAAAAAATCCATCCAACCGGCTTCCGTCTGGCCGTCAGCCGCAACTGGGCCAGCCGTTGGTACGCAAGCAACCGTGACTTCGCCGGCATGCTGGCCGAAGACATCAAGGTGCGTGACTACCTCAAGGCCAAGCTGAAGAACGCTGCCGTTTCGCGCGTGCTGATCGAGCGCCCCGCCAAGAACGCCCGCATCACCATTTACTCGGCACGTCCGGGCGTGGTGATCGGCAAGAAGGGCGAGGACATCGAGACGCTCAAGAAAGAACTGGCGACCCGTCTGGGCGTGCCTGTGGCTGTCAACATCGAAGAAGTGCGCAAGCCCGAAATCGATGCCAAGCTGATCGCCGACAGCATCACCCAGCAGCTGGAAAAGCGCATCATGTTCCGCCGCGCCATGAAGCGCGCCATGCAGAACGCCATGCGTCTGGGCGCCCAGGGCATCAAGATCATGTCCTCGGGTCGTCTGAACGGCATCGAAATCGCTCGTACCGAGTGGTACCGTGAAGGCCGTGTGCCCCTGCACACCCTGCGCGCCGACATCGACTACGGCACCTCCGAAGCCAAGACCACCTACGGTGTGATCGGCGTGAAGGTGTGGGTCTACAAGGGCGACACGCTGGGCCGCAACGAGCAACCCGCTGCCGAGACGCCGCGCCCTGAAGAAGAGCGCCGTCCCCGTGGTCCGCGCCGCGATGGCCGCCCTGGTGGCGACCGCGCTGGTGCAGGCCGTGGTGGCCGCCGTCCCACGGGTGGCAATGCCGCCCCTGCCGATGGCAGCGACAAGCCCCAGGGCGCCGGTGGCGCCGATGCAACCGCCGTTAAGCGCGTACGCAAAGACGCGCCCGCTTCAGCAGCGGACGGTAAAGGAGAATAAACATGCTGCAACCTGCTCGCCGCAAATACCGCAAGGAGCAAAAGGGCCGCAACACCGGCATCGCTACCCGTGGCAACACGGTAGCCTTCGGTGATTTCGGTCTCAAGTGCACCGACCGCGGCCGCCTGACGGCCCGCCAGATCGAAGCCGCACGCCGTGCGATTTCCCGCCACGTCAAGCGTGGTGGCCGCATCTGGATCCGTGTGTTCCCGGACAAGCCTATTTCCAAGAAGCCCGCAGAAGTGCGTATGGGTAACGGTAAGGGCAACCCCGAGTACTACGTCGCTGAAATCCAGCCTGGCAAGGTGGTCTTCGAGATCCTGGGCGTGCCCGAGGAACTCGCCCGTGAGGCTTTCCGCCTCGCGGCTGCCAAGCTTCCGCTGCGCACGACGTTTGTCGCACGCCTGGTAGGCCAGTGATTCAGGAGAAACAGAAATGAAAGCTGCTGAACTGCGCCAAAAAGACGCCGCTGGCATCCAGGAAGAAATCAAGGCACTGCAAAAGGCTCACTTCGGCCTGCGCATGCAAAAGGCTACGCAACAGCTGGGTAACACCAGCCAGTTGCGCGCCACGCGCCGTGCCATCGCCCGTGCCAAGACCATTCTTGCCCAAAAGCAAGCCGCCAACTAAGGAGCCGAGATGACGGAAGCCAAAACATCCCTCAAGCGCACCCTGGTCGGCAAGGTCGTCAGCGACAAGCGTGCAAAGACCGTGACCGTGCTCGTGGAGCGCCGTGTGAAGCACGCGCTGTACGGCAAGATCGTGGTCAAGTCGAGCAAGTACCACGCGCACGACGAAAACAACGAGTACAAGCTCGGTGACGTGATCGAAATCGCCGAAAGCCGTCCTCTGTCCAAGACCAAGAACTGGGTTGCGACCCGTCTGGTCGAAAAGGCCTCGCTGGTCTAAGCCTCTGCAGCCACCGCGCTGCAAGGAAAACGGAAACGACCCACAATGTGGGTCGTTTTCTATTTGGGGCTTCGCAATGCAGCAGGCCTCTTCGACCAACCCCCTCCAGGAGACCCGCATGATCCAGATTGGCGACAGCTTGCCCGATACCACCCTCATGGAATATGTGCAGACCGAAGGCGAAGGCTGCAGCATTGGCCCGCGCCCGGTCCAGGTGGCGCAGGCCTGCGCCGGAAAGACCATTGCACTGTTCGCGGTGCCTGGTGCCTTCACGCCCACCTGCTCAGCACAGCATGTTCCAGGCTATGTGCGCAATGCAACTCAGCTCAAGGCCGCAGGGGTGGATGAAATCTGGTGTGTGTCGGTGAACGATGCCTTTGTGATGGGTGCCTGGGCCCGCGAGCAGGCCACGGAAGGCGTGGTCCGCATGCTGGGGGATGGCGATGCCGCCTTTGCCAAGGCCACGGGTCTGACGCTGGATCTGAACGGCAAGGGCCTGGGCCTGCGCAGCAACCGCTATTCCATGTTGGTGCGCAACGGTAAGGTGGAGCAACTCAATGTTGAAGCGCCAGGCAAGTTCGAGGTGAGCGATGCCGACACCCTGCTGCGCCAGTTGAAAGCGAACTGACGCTATTAAAATCATAGCTGCCAGCGCAATGTTGCTGTGCGCTGGAGCTTAAAATGAGCTGAGAAATTTCAAGGCCATGCTCACAGCATGGCCTTGAGGTAATGCGCGCCTGCGATGGGGTTGTGGTAGTACGGCGGAATCTCTTCGAATCCCAGTTCGGCGTACAGGGCGCGGGCGGACTCCATGTCGTCCAGGGTGTCCAGCAGGATGCAGTCATACCCCGCCACACGGGCGCAGTCCATGATCGCCTCGGCCAGTTGTCGGCCCAGGCCGAAGCCACGGAAGGCCTTGCGCACATACAGGCGCTTCATTTCGCAGGCGTTGGGGTAGTCGCTGTTGTCCAGCGGGCGCATGGCACAGCAACCAGCGTAGGCACCTTCCACCAGGGCCACCAGCAAGCTGCCGCGCGGCGGGGCGTAGTCGCCGGGCAGTTGGGTGAGCTCCTCGTCGAAGTTCTGGAAACACAGGCTGATGCCCAAGCCCTCGGCGTACTCGGTGAACAGGTCGCGCACTTCGTTCCACTGCGCGGCGTTCTGCGGGGTCAGGAGCTGGATGTCGGGGGTATCCACTTCAGGCAATGATCAAAAAGACGGCCGCAGTGTACCCCCATCCGTTCAGGACTCGGCCAGGAGCTGCTCGATCAGCTGGTGCAACTGCGCAAAATCGGGTGCGCCCACATAGGTCCGCACGATCTCGCCGCGCTTGTTCACCAAGTAGGTGGTGGGGGTGATGCGCACATCGCCCCAGGCCTTGGCCACCGCACCGGTGTTGTCGATGGCCACCTTGAAGGGGAGCTTGCGGGTCTCGGCAAAATTGACCACGTAACTGGGCGGGTCGTAACTCATGGCCACCGCCAGCGTCTCGTAGCCACGGCTGCGGTATTTTTCGTAGGTTGAGACCAACTCCGGCATCTCAGCCACACAGGTCACGCAACTGGTAGCCCAGAAGTTGACCAATACCACCTTTCCGCGCAAATCCTGCGTCGTTTGTTGCGTGCCGTCGAGCAGCACAAAGGTGGATGCAGGCGCGGCCGATTGGCTGCAACCCGCCAACACCAGCCCGGCCGCACAGACCAGCCCCAGGGCCAATCTGCGCAGACCTTCGGATGCGCCACGCCGGTGTGCAGCGAGCGTGCGGTAGGACAGATCAGAAAAGAAAAGGCTCTGCATGGGGACGGCTCCGGTGTCAGCAAGGGGCATACAGTGGTTTGCGCCCCGCGCCGCGATTGTGCGACAGCTTCGCGTTTCGAGCTGCATCAGCAGCGGAAGTTCAAGCACTGCAAGGACGTGCCTCGTCCGTGACGGCACCGGATCCGACAGCCAGGTCCGGAGCAGCCATAATGTCTGCTGCAGTACCGACCATGAGCACACGCATTTTTCTCATTGCCCACACGCCCCTGGCAAGTGCCCTCCGGGACTGTGCAATGCATGTCTTCCCAGATTGCGCGCAGCATGTGCTGGTGTTGGACGTGCAGCCCGATGCGACCCCTGAAGACTCCTTGGACCAGGCGCGCCAGTTGCTCGGCGGACAGGAGCAGGGAGCGCTCCTTGTGCTCACCGACGTGTTTGGCGCCACCCCCAGCAACATCGCGCAGCGCCTGGTCGAAGGGCGCCAGGCGCGCCTGGTCACCGGCGTCAACCTGCCCATGCTGCTGCGCTGCGTGTGCTATCGCGGCGAGGCGCTCGATGCACTGGTGCAGCGGGCCGTGGTGGGCGGCACGCAAGGGGTGATGCAGGTGGCCGTCACCGCGCCACAGAACCAGAACCGCAGAACGAATGATCAAGACCAGCACGACCATCAGCAATAAACTGGGCCTGCACGCCCGCGCATCGGCCAAACTGACCAAGCTGGCCGGCAGTTTCGACTGCGAAGTCTTCATGAGCCGGGGCGAGCGCCGCATCAACGCCAAAAGCATCATGGGCGTCATGATGCTGGCCGCGGGCATGGGCACCACGGTGGAGATCGAAACCGACGGCCCCCAGGAGCAGCAGGCCATGGACGCGCTGCTCGCCCTGATCAACGACAAGTTCGGCGAGGGCGAATGAGCATGGCCGCAGTCACCACCACACCAGGAGACGGAGCATGACCTTCTCGATTGCTGGGTTGGCGGTGGCGCGTGGCATCTCGATTGGCCGCGCGGTGCTTGTGGGCGCCAGCCGCGTGGAGGTGGCGCATTATTTCATCGAGCCGGGGCAGATCGAGAGCGAGATCGACCGCGTGCGCTGTGGCCGCAATGCGGTGGTCGAGGAAATTCAGCGTTTGCAGGAAGACATTCCCGCCGATGCCCCCCAGGAGCTGACCGCGCTGCTGGATGTGCACCTGATGCTGCTGCAGGATGAAATGCTCACCAGCGGCGTCAAGCACTGGATCACCGATCGTCTGTACAACGCCGAATGGGCGCTGACCACCCAGCTGGAGGTCATCGGACGCCAGTTCGACGAGATGGAGGACGAGTACCTGCGTGAGCGCAAGGCCGACCTGGAGCAGGTGGTCGAACGCATCCTGCGCCACATGAAGGGCGTGGCCCATCCAGTGGTTCCGCAAAGTCCGCGCCGCAAGACCCAGCAGGACTTGATGCTGGACGACACCATCGACGTGCCCCTGGTGCTGGTGGCGCACGACCTGTCCCCAGCCGACCTGCTGCAGTTCAAGAAAAGCGTGTTTGCCGGTTTCGTCACCGACGTGGGTGGCAAGACCTCGCACACCGCCATCGTTGCGCGCAGCATGGACATCCCCGCCGTGGTGGGTGCGCGCACCGGCAGCCAGTTGGTGCGTCAGGATGACTGGGTCATCATCGATGGCGACGCCGGGGTGGTCATCGTCGATCCGTCGCCCATCCTTCTGGCCGAGTACGGCTTTCGTCAGCGCCAGATCGAGGTGGAGCGCGAGCGCCTGACGCGCCTGCGCCATACGCCTTCGGTCACGATCGATGGCGAGCGCGTCGAACTGCTGGCCAACATCGAGATGCCGCAGGACGCCGCTGCCGCCGTGGCCGCAGGCGCCCTCGGCGTGGGGCTGTTCCGCACCGAATTTTTGTTCATGGGCCGTGTGGGCAATCTGCCGGACGAGGAAGAGCAGTACCGGTCCTACCGCGAGGCGGTCGAAGGCATGCAGGGCCTGCCCATCACCATCCGCACCATCGATATTGGCGCAGACAAGCCCCTGGACAAGGGACACAAGGACACCTCGACCAACCCAGCGCTGGGCCTGCGCGCCATTCGCTGGAGTCTGGCCGATCCAGGCATGTTCCGCACCCAGTTGCGGGCGCTGCTGCGTGCCGCAGCGCATGGCAAGGTCAATATTCTGTTTCCCATGCTTGCCCATCCCGTCGAGGTGGAGCAGACCCTGGCCCAGGTGCGCCTGGCGCAGGCCGAGTTGGACGCACGCGGCGCGGTACACGCACCGGTGCGTCTGGGCGCGATGATCGAAGTGCCTGCTGCGGCGCTCATGGTGCGCTACTTCCTGCGGCACTTCGACTTTCTCTCCATCGGCACCAACGACCTGATTCAGTACACCCTGGCCATCGACCGTACCGATGAAGCAGTGGCCCATCTGTACGACCCCATGCACCCCGCGGTGCTGCGTTTGGTGGCCGACGTCATTGCTGCGGGCCGGGAGCAAGGCAAGAGCGTGTCGGTCTGCGGGGAGACCGCAGGCGATGTGACCATGACGCGCCTGCTGCTCGGTCTGGGCCTGCGCAGCTTTTCGATGTACCCCTCGCAGATCCTGCCGGTCAAACAAGAGGTGCTGCGTGCCGACACGCGCAAGCTGGCCGGGTGGGCGCGGGATCTGATCGAGGCAGACGGACTGGCAGCATCGGCGCAGTCTGCACCCCGGTAGCTATAAAAATAATAGCTACTGGCGCTTTATTGACAGGCGCTGGTGGCTAAATGACTCACTATTTCGCCCGCATCCCCAGCACGGCAGCGCTCAGGATCATGGCCGTGGACAACGCCAGGCTGGCGTGAAAGCGCTGCCCGCTCACCAGCACCAACAGCGCTGTGGAGGCCAGCGGCGTGGCGTAGCTGAGAATGCCAATGTGCCGTGCATCGCCTAGCTTGAGGGCCTTGTCCCACAGGTAGAAGGCGCCCCCCAGCGGGCCCAGGCCCAGCACGGTCAGCAGCACGGCATCGCGCGCCTGCAGCGTGACCGCAGGCTCCAGCAGCACATGGCACAGCAAGGACAGCAGGCCCGACACCAGACCGAACAGCCCGATGGCCGTGGTGGGGAAGGCCGGCACGCGCCGGGTCAGCAGCGAATAGCTGGCCCAGATGAACGCCGCCGCCAGCGCAGGCAGGTAGCCCCAGGCCAGCGCACCGCTGAGCGAGCGCCCCCCCGTGATGGCAATCGCTGCGCCGCCAAATCCCAGCACAGCCGCCAGCACATGCGGCCAGCGCAGCGCCACGCCCGGCAGCAGCACGGGAGCCAGCACCACGATGAACAACGGCCACAGGTAGTTGACCAGGTTGGCCTCCACCGGAGGCGCATGGCGCAGGGCGATGAACAGCAGGAAGTGGTAGGCAAACAACCCATACACCCCCAGCGCCAGTGTGCGCAGTGGAATGCGCCATTGGCTCGGATCGCGCAGCACCAGTGGCCAGGCAGGCACACTGCCGATCAGCAGCGCAATGCCGGTGAGCAGAAAGGGCGGCACATGGGTGAGTGACACACCCAGCGAGGCGAGCGAGGCCCACAGCGCGATGGCGCCCAGGGCGTACAGATTGGCTTGCATGCGCGCAGCTTAATGGCCCACGCCATCGCGGGGTGCGGCGCCATCGTCGCGCAATGCGGGTTTGGAGCGGCGCAGCGCTGCGGTAAGCGCCGAAGGGGAGCGGTAGCCGGTGCGTTGGGCCACCTCGGTCACAGGCATGCCCTGGCTGCGCATCCACCGGGCCTGTTCCAGGCGCAGGGTGCGCAGCCAGACCATGGGCGGGCGCCCTTGCTCGGCGCGGCAGCGGTCGGCAAACTGCGCGGGGCTCAAATGCGCCTGCGCCGCCAGATCGGCCACTTCCAGCGGGCGGTGCCAGTGCGCAGCCGCCCAGGTGCGCAGGGCGTTCCAGTCGATGGGTCTGCCGCGCTCAGGCGATGGGCGGGGCGCAGTGGTGCCCGCCAGCCATGCCTCCAGCAGCAGTGCCGGACCATGCTCACGTGCCAGGCCGCTGCCTTGCTGCAGGGCCGTGGCAAGGTAGCGTGCCAAGGGCAGGGTGTGGCTGGTCCATGGTGCGAGGGCAATGCAGCGGGCCCAGCCGGGGTCGGCGCTGTCCAGCACCAGGCACTGGCTGCCCTGGGGGGAAGCGAAGTCGTGGCGTGCACCGGGTTCGATCACACAGCCCCCGCCGCTGACCACGCGCTGGCCCCGGCCATCGATCTCCAGCTCGAGCGTGCCCGACAGGCCCAGCAGCACCTGGAAATGCCCATGGCTGTGGCTGCCCGGCGATGCGCCGTAGTGCCGCAGCGAGAGCACGGGCGCTTGCATGGCGCGGCGGGCCTGGGGCTGAGGTCAGACGCCGGCCGACTTGGCCTGAACGTCGGCGTGGTAGCTCGAGCGCACGAGCGCGCCCACGGCGGCGTGGGTGAAGCCCATGTCGTAGGCTGCCTGTTCGTACATCTTGAAGGTGTCGGGGTGCACGTAGCGGCGTACCGGCAGGTGGCTGGTGCTGGGCGCCAGGTACTGGCCGATGGTGAGCATGTTGATGTCGTGCGCGCGCATGTCGCGCAGCACCTGCAGCACTTCTTCGTCGGTTTCGCCCAGGCCCACCATGATGCCGCTCTTGGTGGGCACATGGGGGTGGCGCGTCTTGAACTTCTTGAGCAGGTTGAGGGAGAACTGGTAGTCCGACCCAGGGCGCGCTTCCTTGTACAGGCGTGGTGCGGTTTCCAGGTTGTGGTTCATCACATCGGGCGGGGCGGCTTGCAGGATGTCCAGCGCACGCTCGTCGCGGCCACGGAAGTCGGGTGTGAGGATTTCGATCTGTGTCTGCGGCGAGAGCGCGCGGATCTGCCGGATGCATTCGACAAAATGGCCTGCACCGCCGTCGCGCAGGTCATCGCGGTCCACGCTGGTGATGACGGCGTATTTGAGGCGCATCTTGGCGATGGTTTGGGCCAGCTTCAGCGGTTCATCCTGGTCCAGCGCGTCGGGGCGGCCATGGCCCACATCGCAAAAGGGGCAGCGGCGCGTGCACTTGTCGCCCATGATCATGAACGTGGCCGTGCCATGGCCAAAGCACTCACCGATGTTGGGGCACGAGGCTTCCTCGCACACGGTGTTGAGATTGCTCTCGCGCAGGATCTGCTTGATCTCGTAGTAGCGCGTGTTGGGCGAGCCCGCCTTCACGCGGATCCACTCGGGCTTTTTCAGCACCTCGCCATGCTCGACCTTGATCGGAATGCGCGAGAGCTTGGCGGCAGCCTTTTGCTTGGCCAGCGGGTTGTATTCGGCGGTGGATTGCGCTTCGCGCACGACATCGGAGGTGCTCATGGCTGTGTTCAGGGGGCCAGCCGCACCGTGAGCTGTTTGCCCAGGACGCCAGCCACCTCTTCCCAAGTGGTTTGAACCCCGATTGTAGAAAGATCGATGCTTTGCAAGCCTGCGTAACCACAAGGGTTGATGCGCTGGTAGGGTTCCAGGTCCATGGCGACATTGAGCGCCACGCCGTGGTAGGTGCGGTGGCGACTCACCTTGATGCCCAGCGCGGCGATTTTTCCCAGGCCGGTGAAATCGGGTGCCTGTCGGGCGCCGCCCACGCGCTTTTGCGGGCGCTGAGGCAGTTGGGCATGGCTCTGTGGGTCGTCCAGCCGCACATAGATGCCGGGGGCCGAGGCCACCCGGTGTCCGGTCACGCCAAAGTGCGCCAGCGTGCGAATCACGGCCTCTTCCAGGCGGTACACGTATTCCTTGACGTAGTAGCGCGCGCGCTGCAGATCGATGAGCGGGTAGGCGACGACCTGCCCCGGACCGTGGTAAGTGACCTGCCCGCCCCGGTTGGTGGCGACCACAGGGATGTTGCCTGCGGCCACTACATGGTGCTGTGCGCCGGCCATGCCGAGCGTGAAGATGGGGGGGTGTTCGCACAGCCACAACTCGTCGGGCGTGTCCTCGGAGCGCTGGGCGGTGAAGTCCTGCATGTCAGCGTAGGTCGGCAGGTAGGGCACGGTGCCCAGGGTGCGGATCAGCATGGCGCAGGCAGGGTCAGAGCACGACTTTGACCAGAGGGTGGCCGGTGAGTGCGCGGTACAGGTTGTCCAGTTGTTCGCGGCTGGTGGCCGTCACCGTCAGAGTGACGCTGAGGTAGTTGCCGCCCCGGCTCTCGCGCAATTCCAGGCGTGCCTCGTCAAAGTCTGGATCGAAGTCGCGCGCCACGGACACCAGCGCAGCGGTGAAGCCCTCCACGCGGGCGCCCATCACCTTGATGGGGAACAGGCATGGGTATTCGATGAGGCTTTCTTGCGGGGGGCGGGGTAACGAAGGCAGATCGGAGGTTGCCATGGATGACTCTTGAGGTGATGGCTTGGAGCGCCCTGCAGAGGGCCGCAGCGTTGACTGGAGGGCGACAGGCAGCGCCGTGAAACGTGATTGTGACAGGGCGGCGAATGGCCGTTTCAGGCATGCCCAACGTTGGTGCTGCACCACAAACAACCCAGGAAGGCATATTGCAATGCACCATGGCGGTACAAAACATTGCCGAAGCTCTCGGGTTTTTACTTATAATCAAGGGCTTTGTGAAAGTTTCAGCCTGTAACGCGGGGCAAGAACGATGAAAAATATCGCCCCCGAGACGGAAGCTGAGGCTGAAGAATCCGACTTCAAGCCCCTGACGGCCCAAGAGGCTCAGGAATGGCGCAGGCGACACCCGGCACCGTCGGTGTGGCGCCTGGTGGCGGCGCAGGCCCTTATGGGGGTGGTTGTTGCGCTGGTGGCCTGGGGGGTGTCTGGCGAGCGGCATGTGGCCTGGTCTGCGGGTTACGGTGCTCTGGCGGTGGTCTTGCCCGCAGCGGTTTTTGCCCGGGGCATGGCGCGTCAGCGGCGTGTTGCTGGTGCTGCCATGGTTGGGTTCATGGGTTGGGAATTGGTCAAGATCGTGCTGACCATCGCCATGCTGGCTGCTGCGCCCTTGTGGGTATCGCAACTGAGTTGGCTGGCCCTGGTGGTGGGCATGTTGGTAACGATGAAAACGTACTGGGTCGCACTGCTGGTGCGCCCTGGTGTCCGAAAAACCGATGGATTGAGAGAAGAGTAGTCCGATGGCCGCAGAAGCGCACGCTCCCACAGCAAGTGAATACATCGTTCACCACTTGCAGCATCTCCAGAACGTCAAGCAGACCAAGATCGTTGATTTTTCGGTCATCAACTATGACTCCATCGTGGTGGCGGGCCTGCTTGGTCTGCTGGCGGTGTATGTGTTGTGGTTGGCTGCGCGCAAAGCCACTTCCGGGGTGCCGGGGCGTTTCCAGGCGGCGGTCGAAATCCTTGTCGAAATGGTGGACAACCAGGCCAAGGCCAACATTCACAACGCCGAGAGCCGCAAGTTCATTGCGCCCCTGGGTCTGACGGTGTTTGTCTGGATCTTTTTCATGAACTTCATGGACATGCTGCCCGTGGACTTGTTGCCCACGATCTGGTCCAAGGTTTACGAAGCGGCGGGACATGACCCCCACCACGCCTACCTGCGTGTGGTGCCCACGGCAGATCTTTCCACCACGCTGGGTTTGGCGTTTGCCGTGCTGCTGCTGCGCTTCTGGTACAGCGTCAAGATCAAAGGTGCTGGTGGTTGGGCGCACGAATTGGTGTCTGCACCCTTCGGCACCAGCAAGAACCCGATCTTCGCCCTGATTCTGGGCGTAGTGAACGTGCTGATGCAAATCATTGAATATGTCGCCAACACCGTGTCCCATGGCATGCGGTTGTTTGGCAACATGTACGCTGGCGAGCTGGTCTTCATGCTGATCGCATTGATGGGCGGGGCTGCTGCGCTGTCGTTGTCTGGGGTACTGCTGCCTGTGGGCCACATCATTGCTGGCACCATCTGGACGCTGTTCCACATTCTGGTGATCACGTTGCAGGCGTTCATTTTCATGATGCTTGCGTTGATCTACCTCGGTCAGGCGCACAACGCGCACTAAACCATTCCCTTTCGTTTTTCCCTCAACCTTTCTTTCTTAACTCAGGAGTCATCATGGAAAACATTCTCGGTCTCGTCGCTCTGGCTTGTGGTCTGATCGTGGGTCTTGGCGCTATTGGCGCTTCGATCGGTATTGCTCTGATGGGTGGCAAGTTCCTCGAAGCGTCTGCCCGTCAGCCTGAGCTGATCAACGAACTCCAGACCAAGATGTTCATTTTGGCCGGTCTGATCGACGCGGCCTTCCTGATCGGCGTGGCCATCGCCCTGCTGTTCGCATTTGCCAACCCCTTCGCCCTGAAGTAAATCCCGCTCGCCCACCAACCCATAGAAAGGTGTTGCCGTGAGTATCAACGCGACCCTGTTCGT
Organism: Simplicispira sedimenti; assembly: GCF_022760965.1. Lineage (NCBI taxonomy): Bacteria > Pseudomonadati > Pseudomonadota > Betaproteobacteria > Burkholderiales > Comamonadaceae > Simplicispira > Simplicispira sedimenti. The sequence goes on along the minus strand of NZ_JAKVIJ010000021.1, from coordinate 7,369 downwards.
TCAGGCCATCGTCTTTCTGATCCTGGTGTGGTTCACGATGAAGTTCGTGTGGCCCCCGATCGCAAAGGCGCTGGATGAGCGAGCCCAGAAAATCGCCGATGGCCTCGCTGCCGCCGATCGCGCCAAGTCCGAGCTGACTGCTGCCAACCAGCGTGTCGAGAAGGAATTGTCGCAAGCGCGCAACGAAACGGCCAGCCGCTTGGCCGATGCCGAGCGTCGTGCACAGGCCATCGTCGAGGAGGCCAAGGCCCGTGCGACGGAGGAAGGCAACAAGATTGTTGCCGCAGCCCGTGCCGAAGCCGAGCAGCAGTCCATCCAGGCACGTGAAGCCCTGCGCGAGCAGGTGGCCGCGCTGGCCGTCAAAGGTGCCGAGCAGATTCTCCGCAAGGAAGTCAATGCCGGTGTCCATGCCGACCTGCTCAACCGCCTGAAGACGGAACTGTAAGGGGACGGACATGGCAGAACTCGCCACCATTGCACGTCCCTACGCTGAGGCGCTGTTCAAGGCCTGTGCGGCTTCGTCCGGCGCTGATCTGGCCGCTACTGCGTCCTGGCTCAATGAGTTGGCATTGATTGCCGACAACTCCCAGGTGCGCCAACTGGCCGATAACCCCAAAGTCACCGCAGACCAGGTTTTCGACCTGTTTGTTGGCGTGGCGCGCTCGGCGCTGCCCGACATGGCGCGCAACTTCCTGCGCACCGTGATCGACAACGGCCGCATCGCTGCATTGTCGGAAGTGGCTGCGCAGTTCAGGGTCTTGGTCAACAGCCGCAATGGCTCCTCGGACGCCATCGTTCACAGCGCGTTTCCCATGGAGCCGTCAGCCCTGACGGAGCTTTCTGCCGCGCTGGAAAAGCGTTTTGGCCGCAAGCTCAACCTGTCCGTGCAGCTGGATCCGTCGTTGATCGGGGGCGTCCGTGTAGTGGTGGGCGATGAGGTGCTCGACACCTCCGTCAAGGCCCGTCTGGAACAAATGAAAGCGGCCCTCATTGCGTGAGAACGCTTGGGGTTTCGGCTAAACAAAGAAAGAAGGAAAGAGTCATGCAACTCAATCCAGCAGAAATTTCTGAACTGATCAAGAGCCGCATCGAGGGCCTGGCAGCCAGCAGCGATATCCGTAACCAGGGCACGGTGGTTTCCGTGTCCGACGGTATCGTGCGCATCCACGGCCTGTCGGACGTGATGCAGGGCGAAATGCTCGAATTCCCGGCCACGGCGGATGGCACGCCCTCCTACGGCTTGGCGCTGAACCTCGAGCGCGATTCCGTCGGCGCCGTGATTCTGGGTGAGTACGAGCACATTTCCGAAGGCGACACCGTCAAGTGCACGGGCCGCATTCTGGAAGTGCCTGTCGGTCCCGAACTCATCGGTCGTGTGGTCAATGCCCTGGGCCAGCCAATTGACGGCAAGGGTCCCATCAACGCCAAGCTGACCGATGTGATCGAAAAGGTCGCGCCTGGCGTGATCGCACGCCAATCGGTGGACCAGCCGCTGCAGTCGGGCCTGAAGTGTATCGACTCCATGGTGCCCGTGGGCCGTGGCCAGCGTGAGCTGATCATTGGTGACCGCCAGACCGGCAAGACCGCTGTGGCCATCGACGCCATCATCGCCCAGAAGGGCCAGGGCGTGACGTGTATCTACGTTGCCATCGGCCAGAAAGCCTCGTCGATCAAGAACGTGGTGCGCGCACTGGAGCAAGCCGGCGCGATGGAATACACCATTGTCGTGGCTGCCTCGGCTTCCGAATCTGCCGCCATGCAGTACGTGTCGGCCTACTCCGGCTGCACGATGGGTGAATACTTCCGTGACCGTGGTCAGGACGCGCTGATTGTCTATGACGATCTGTCCAAGCAGGCCGTGGCCTACCGTCAGGTTTCGCTGTTGCTGCGCCGTCCTCCAGGCCGTGAAGCCTACCCCGGCGACGTGTTCTATCTCCACAGCCGTCTGCTCGAGCGCGCAGCCCGCGTGAACGCTGACTATGTCGAAGCCTTCACCAAGGGTGAGGTCAAGGGCAAGACCGGTTCGCTGACGGCCCTGCCGATCATCGAAACGCAGGCCGGCGACGTTTCCGCCTTCGTGCCGACCAACGTGATCTCGATCACCGACGGCCAGATCTTCCTGGAAACCAACCTGTTCAACGCCGGTATCCGCCCCGCCATCAACGCCGGTATCTCGGTGTCGCGCGTCGGTGGTGCTGCACAGACCAAGCTGGTGAAGAACCTGTCCGGCGGTATCCGTACCGACTTGGCCCAGTACCGTGAGCTGGCCGCGTTCGCGCAGTTCGCTTCCGACCTGGATGAAGCCACCCGCAAGCAGCTCGACCGCGGTGCCCGCGTGACCGAGCTGCTCAAACAGGCACAGTACAGCCCGCTGTCCATCTCGCTGATGGGCGCCTCGCTGTTTGCGGTGAACAAGGGCTTCATGGACGACATCGACGTCAAGAAGGTTCTGGACTTCGAACACGGTCTGCACCAGTTCCTGAAGACCAGCCATGCCGCGCTGCTGGCCAAGCTGGAACAGGCCAAGGCCATGGACAAGGACGCTGAAGCCGAATTGACCGCCGCGATCGCAGCGTTCAAGAAGTCGTTCGCTTAAACCGGACGAGGAGCCATCATGGCAGCAGGCAAGGAAATACGCGGCAAGATCAAATCGGTGGAAAACACCAAGAAGATCACCAAAGCCATGGAAATGGTGGCCGCATCCAAAATGCGCAAGGCGCAGGACCGGATGCGTGCCGCCCGCCCCTACAGCGAAAAGATCCGCAACATTGCAGCCAATCTGGGTCTCGCCAATCCCGAGTACGTTCACCCGTTCATGAAGGTGAATGAGTCGAAGGCGGCGGGCCTCATTGTGGTGACCACGGACAAGGGCCTTTGCGGCGGCATGAACACCAACGTGTTGCGTGCGGTGACCGGCAAGCTGCGCGAGTTGCAGGCCGCAGGGGTATCCACCGAGGCCGTTGCCATCGGCAACAAGGGTCTGGGCTTCCTGAACCGTGTGGGTGCCAAGGTGGTTTCGCATGTCACGGGTCTGGGGGATACCCCTCACCTGGACAAGCTGATCGGCCCCGTCAAGGTGCTGCTCGATGCGTATGCTGAAGGCAAGATCAATGCGGTGTATCTGAGCTATACCAAGTTCATCAACACCATGAGGCAGGAGTCGGTGGTGGAGCAGTTGCTCCCCCTGTCTTCCGCGCAGATGCAGGCCGAGAAGACGGAGCATGGGTGGGATTACATCTATGAGCCCGATGCGCAAAGCGTGATCGACGATCTGCTGGTTCGCTATGTCGAGTCCCTGATCTACCAGGCGGTTGCTGAAAACATGGCATCCGAACAATCGGCGCGCATGGTGGCCATGAAGGCTGCCACCGACAACGCAGGCAGCGTGATTGGTGAGTTGAAGCTGGTCTACAACAAGACCCGCCAGGCCGCCATCACCAAGGAACTGTCGGAGATCGTGTCCGGGGCTGCGGCCATCAGCGGCTGATCGCTGCCCGCCACCACCGCAAGAATCAACCAATTGGAGCAACAAATGGCTCAAGCTCAAGGAAAAATTGTTCAATGTATCGGCGCCGTGGTGGACGTGGAGTTCCCGCGCGACCAGATGCCCAAGGTGTATGACGCCCTGAAGCTCGAAGGCTCTGCCTTGACGCTGGAAGTGCAGCAGCAGCTTGGCGACGGCGTGGTGCGCACCATCGCCCTCGGCTCGTCCGACGGCCTGCGTCGCGGCCTGGTCGTAACCAACACCGACCACCCCATTACCGTGCCCGTGGGCAAGGCCACTCTGGGCCGCATCATGGACGTGCTGGGCACGCCTATCGACGAGCGCGGTCCCGTGGATCAGACCCTGACGGCGTCCATCCACCGCAAGGCCCCTGCGTACGACGAGCTGTCGCCGTCGCAAGAGCTGCTGGAAACTGGCATCAAGGTGATCGACCTGGTGTGTCCGTTCGCCAAGGGCGGTAAGGTGGGCCTGTTCGGTGGTGCCGGTGTGGGCAAGACCGTGAACATGATGGAGCTCATCAACAACATCGCCAAGGCCCACTCGGGTCTGTCGGTGTTCGCTGGTGTGGGCGAGCGTACCCGCGAGGGCAACGACTTCTATCACGAAATGGCCGATTCCGGCGTGGTGAACCTGGAGAACTTGGGTGAGTCCAAGGTGGCCATGGTGTACGGCCAGATGAACGAGCCCCCGGGCAACCGTCTGCGCGTGGCACTGACCGGTCTGACCATCGCCGAGTCGTTCCGCGACGAAGGCCGTGACGTGTTGTTCTTTGTTGACAACATCTACCGCTACACGCTGGCCGGTACCGAAGTGTCCGCTCTGCTGGGCCGTATGCCTTCCGCCGTGGGCTACCAGCCTACCCTGGCCGAAGAAATGGGCCGTCTGCAGGAGCGTATCACCTCCACCAAGGTCGGTTCGATCACTTCCATCCAAGCCGTGTACGTGCCTGCCGACGACTTGACCGACCCGTCCCCTGCCACGACCTTCGCTCACTTGGATTCCACCGTCGTGCTGTCCCGTGACATCGCCTCGCTGGGTATCTACCCCGCCGTGGACCCGCTGGACTCCACCAGCCGCCAGCTTGACCCCAACGTCGTGGGCGAAGACCACTACACCACGGCACGCGCTGTGCAGGGTACGCTGCAGCGCTACAAGGAACTGCGCGACATCATCGCCATTCTGGGTATGGACGAACTGGCTCCCGAGGACAAGCTGGCCGTGGCCCGCGCTCGTAAGATCCAGCGTTTCCTGTCCCAGCCGTTCCACGTGGCCGAAGTGTTCACGGGTTCGCCGGGCAAGTACGTGCCCCTGGCAGAAACCATCCGTGGCTTCAAGATGATCGTGAACGGCGAATGCGACCATCTGCCAGAGCAGGCGTTCTACATGGTCGGCACCATCGACGAAGCCTTTGAGAAAGCCAAGAAGGTGGCTTAAGTTCCGGGGTGAAAGGGGCGTCTGACCACCGGTTGACGACCCTGACCCAGCGCAAGCACTTTCGAAGATTTCAAAGGAATTTAGATGGCCAACACCATTCATGTAGACGTTGTCAGTGCCGAAGAATCCATCTTCTCCGGCGAGGCGCGTTTTGTCGCACTGCCTGGCGAGGCTGGTGAGCTGGGTGTCTATCCGCGCCATACTCCGTTGATCACGCGCATCAAGCCTGGCTCGGTGCGCATCGAGATGACCGATGGCAGCGAAGAGTTTGTCTTCGTTGCAGGCGGAATTCTTGAGGTTCAGCCGGATCGAGTGACCGTTCTTTCTGACACCGCTGTTCGCGGCAAGGATCTTGATGATGAGAAGGCCAACCAGGCCCGTCTCGCAGCGGAAGAGGCTGTCAAGAATGCGAAGAGCGAAATTGACTTGGCCCGCGCCCAGTCGGAATTGGCAGTCATGGCTGCTCAGATTGCTGCTTTGCGCAAGTTCCGCCAGAAGAAGTGAGAAGGCTTCGTCCTGCTATCCGCAAGAACCCCGCGAATCGCGGGGTTTTTTCTTTGTGTAATGGGTGCCTGTGATGGGCGCTGTGCGATCCAACATTCCATGTGGGCATTAACGGGACTGCAAAGTGGACGACATTGTGATCAAAGCGATGGGCAAGTGGCCCAATGTACCGGCGTGTTACGGCTGGCTGGGCTTGGATGCGCGTGGTGACTGGTATCTCAGGGATCTTACGGTCCAGGCGCAGGGGAGATTCCCTCAGATCAAGGGGGAGAAAATCGTGCACTCCAAGTGGATTGCGTTCATGGGCCGGAACTATGCCGCCGATGCCAACGGCTGTTGGTTCTTTCAGAACGGCCCTCAGAGGGTCTTCGTCGAACTGGAAGTCACTCCCTGGGTCTTTCGGTTCGGGAAGACGGTCACAGAATTGATCTCCCACACGAGGGTGCTCACCGAGTCTGTGGGCTTCCTGCAAGACGAGTGCGGCTACGTCTATGCGAAAACCCCAATTGGCCTAGGGTTGCTTCACTCGCATGAGGTCGCATTGCTTGCGGAGCAAATAGACGACCGGCTCCTCTCCATCGAGGAAACCAGTAGCAAAGACTTAGAACGGAAATATGGCTACGTGAAAAGTCCGAGCGTCTACGGTGGAGTGGCTATTTTGCCGCCTCAGGAGCCTTCGGTTCGCTGAACCCCGCACCAGCCTTATTGGCCAGAAACACCACGGCACGAGCGATTTCCAGATCGTTGAAGGCCCCTCCACCCTGTGCTGCCATCGCATTCTTCCCTTTGAGTGCCGATTGCAAGAGGGTGTCATATCCTTGTTTGACGCGTGGATCCCAGGCCTGGCTGTCGCCCAGCTTGGGGGCGCCCAAGGCTCCGGAGGTGTGGCAGGCTCCGCACTGAGCCTGATAAACCTGCTCGCCAGTTTTCAAGGGGCGATTCGCATCGCGGATCTCCACCGTACCGACCTTTTGGATGCGCGCGTTCACAGACCGCTCCATGTCTGTGGACCCTGGGGATGTCTTGTATCCGGATGCTACGTAGCTGGCCAGACCGATGATGGTCACGATCGGAACGATGAATCCGAGCAAACTTGCTGACAGCAGCTGCTTGGGCGATTTAACAGGGCCAGTTCCCGAGTGAGTGGTGTCATTGGCGTGCATGGGTTGGCTCCTGGTGTTGTGTTGATGCAAATCAGGAAATTATAAAAAGGAAGTCAGGCCTTGTCCTGGCCGGCGTTGGCCGACAAGACATCAATCGTGCGATAATCGCAGGCTCGCGAAAGATGCTACCGCATCCATCCGTGCCGCAGCGGCTGTAGCTCAGTGGATAGAGTATTGGCCTCCGAAGCCAAGGGTCGTGGGTTCGATCCCCGCCAGCCGCGCCACAGGAATTGATGTTGCATTGAATGCGATCTCTTGAATTTGCGGAAAAATTGCTGCTATAATTTGAGATTCTCCGGAGGGGTGCCCGAGTGGCTAAAGGGGGCAGACTGTAAATCTGTTGGCTTACGCCTACGCTGGTTCGAATCCAGCCTCCTCCACCAAATGCAAGCAGAGCGTCGGCGATGACTGGCGTTCTGTGGCGAGAAGCGAGAGCTGCGGGAGTAGTTCAATGGTAGAACCCTAGCCTTCCAAGCTAATGACGCGGGTTCGATTCCCGTCTCCCGCTCCAGTCTTGCGGTTTGTTTTTGTGCGAATGCTGTTCGCGCTGCCCATGTGGCTCAGTGGTAGAGCACTCCCTTGGTAAGGGAGAGGTCGCGGGTCCGATTCCCGCCATGGGCACCAATCTTTGTGGTGCGGTCTTTTGATGGCTGCGTCGTAATCCTGTTGTTTGGCTATTGTTTTTTCCGGAGTCGAAAAAATGGCAAAAGAGAAATTTGAGCGGACCAAGCCGCACGTCAACGTTGGCACGATCGGCCACGTG
>NZ_JAKVIJ010000020.1:0-24409 GCF_022760965.1 Simplicispira sedimenti | reverse complement strand
TCACTGGCACTGCCCGCCAGCACGATGCGCGCGGCCTCCACGCCATGGAAGGCGGCGAGCTGCGCGCGCAGGTCGGTGTAGGCAGGGTCGGGGTAGCGCGTGGCGTCGGCCTGTTGCACGGCAGCCAGCGCCAGGGGGCACGGGCCGCAGGCGTTGCTGTTGGTGGAAAAGTCGTGCGGCGCGGCGCCCAGTGCGTCTGTGCCGCCATGCACGGGGAGCAGGTCAGCCATACCAACGCCCCATCGTGCAGCCCAGCACCAGGCCCAGCACGGCCAGCGCCACCAGACGCTGAACCATTCGGCCCGCCAGGCGCCGTGCGCGGCGGGCGTCCAGCGGCGTGGGGCTTCGGCCTGCGCTGTGCAGGCGGTACACGCCGGGTTTGGTCAGGCGTACGTTCAGCGCCAACGCCATGGCGGCCATGGGCCAGCCGCTGTTGGGCGAGGGGGTCTTGCGCGCCTCGCGCAGCAGGGCAGTCAGGCGCTGGGCCGGGGCGGGCAGTACCAGCAGCAAGGCGGTGATGCGCGCGGGCAGCCAGGAGAGCACGTCGTCGGCCCGCGCCGCCCATTTGCCGGCCCAGTGCCAGTAGCGCCCGCCGCGCATGCCGCGGTAGCCCCACATGGCGTCGGCGGTGTTGGCCATGCGGTAGAGCGCGGCGCCGGGCAGGCCCGCCACGGCAAACCAGAACAACGGTGCCACGACCGAGTCGTTGAGGTTTTCGGCGAGCGATTCGATGGCGCTCTCGCGCACCTCGCTGGCGCTGAGCTGCGCCACGTCGCGGCTGACGAGGAAGGACAGGCGCTCGCGCCCGGCCTCCAGCGATTGGTCCAGCGCTGCGTTCACCGCGCGCACCTCCTGGACCAGAAATCCAAAGGACAGCAACGGCTTGAGCAGCACGCCCAGCAGCAGCGCCGCCATGAGCAGGCGCAGCGTGGCAATGACGACCGAGGTCTCGCCCAGCGCCAGCCCCGGCATATCGACCACCGCCGTGCACACCGTGACAGGGGCGCCCCACACCGCCAGCACCAGCGCCTGGAGCACGGCATATGCTACAAAAACAATAGCTGCCAGCGCACACCAGGCAAGCGCTCCAAGCCAAAATTGCTTTGAATTTTGTGTATTTGGCGTGCTGGGCGCGACCCGTTCCCCCAGCAACTTGAGGGCCGAGCCCATCCACACCACCGGGTGCCAGCGCAAGGGCGGCTCGCCCCACAGGCGATCCACCGCCAGCGCCACCAGCACGGCCAGCGCCAGCAACACAGTGCCCTGCCCTGCATGGGCGGCGAAGGGATGAAACCAGTGCCAATGCATGGTGGTCCGCCCGGTGTGTCAGTCCTCGATGCCGCGCTGCGCGGGAATGCCCGCTTGAAAGGCGTGCTTGATGAGCTTCATCTCGGTCACCGTGTCGGCAATGGCAATGATCTCCTCCGGGCAGCGGCGGCCTGTGAGGCACACATGCACGTCCCTGGGCCGCGTGGCCAGGGTGTCGAGCACCTCCTGCAGCGGCAGCCAGCCGTAGATCAGCGGGTAGGTGATTTCGTCGAGCACCACCAGAAAGCGCTCGCCACTGAGGATGTCGGCACGCGCCTTGGCCCAGCCGTCGCGTGCGAGCTGGGCGGAGTGCTCCAGGTCCTTGCTCTTCCAGCTGAAGCCATCGCCCAGGCCCTCGATCGGCAGGCCGATCTGCTCGAACATGCGGTGCTCGCCAAAGCGTGCGCTGGGCACTTTCATGAACTGGTACACCTTGACCGCCTTGCCGCGCCCATGCGCGCGCAGCGCCAGGCCGAAGGCGGCCGTGCTCTTGCCCTTGCCATCGCCGGTGTTGACGATGACCAGGCCGCGGCGCTCGCCCTCAGCCTTGTCGTAGCGTTTCTCGGTGGGTGGGGTTTCGATTTGCATGGCAAAGGTCTTTCAAAAGGATTCAGTGGACGGCCGCCGCCAGCACCGGGCCGCGCTGGCGCACCCACTGGCGCAGCGCACCGGCCAACACCACGGCCAGCAGGACCAGCAGCACAAGAAGCTGCGTCTTGCGCTCTGCAGCGCTGGGGTGGGTGAGTGCTGGCGGCTGCACCGCTTGCAGCAGCATACCGGTCACCGGCTGCGCCATGCCAGACGCCACCGGGGGCGCCGCCGGGGGGGTGGCCTGGGGCACAGACGGCAACGGCGGTGATGCTGGCGCACGCGCAGGTGCCTCCAGCCCGGCGCCGCGCTCTGGGCGCAGCGCCTGGCGCGGCTCCAGCGCTGGGCCCGCACCGGTTTGCTGCCGAACCCATTGGCGCACCTCGCGCAGCTCCAGGGCCAGGGGAGCGGCCTGGGTCAGTTCGGCATAGGTGCGGGCCAGTTCGGTGCGCGTGGCGGCGTCTGGCTGCCAATGGCCCAGGCGGCTGGCCTGCACCAGGCGTTCCAGCGCCTGCGCGTAGGCCTGCGGGTGCTGGCGCAGCCACTGGGGGGTGCCCAGTTGGTGGCGGTCTTTCACCAGCACGTCAAAAAAACTCTGCCAGTGGTCGGGCCGGATGGTGTCGGGCGCCACGGCCTGCCAACCCCAGGCGAACTGCACGGCCTTGAGTACCTGCAGCGTGCCCGCGTAGCCCTCGGCCTGCTGGGCCTGCAACCAGCCGGGGTGCAGGTAGCGGGACTGCATCTCGCGGGCGATGTTGCGCTGCGCGCTTTCGGTGTGCACCTCGCTGCTGTCGTGCAGCTCGCTCACGTACAGCGCCAGCGCATCCTTCTTTCCCGCCGCCCTGGCGGCCGCCGCCAGGCCACCCAGGTACTGGAAGGGGTCGTCCGAGCTGACCATGGCATACAGGTGCGAGCTGCGCGAGAGCACCGCCGCATCGGCCTGGCGCAGGTGCGCGCCCAGTGCCTGCACCGCATGGGTGCGGGCGACGGCGGGTACAGGCTCGCCGTGGAGGAAAGGTTGGCTCATGCGCTGCAAAAACAGCTCGCCCAGCCGCGGATCGTCGCGGCGCAGGCCACCGTCCTGCACGGCATCGGACAGGCCTGTGCCGTAGTCGCCATCCTGGTTGCCAAAGCTGCGGGCCAGGGCCAGGGCCAGGGCCTGGGCGGCGGGCACGCCCGCGCGGCGCAGCGCACTTTGCACCGCAGCCGTGTTGCGCGCCACGGCGTTGGCGGGCTCGGCGCCTGTGGCCAGGGCGACGGCCTGGTCGATCAGCGCCATGAGGGCCGGAAACTGGTCGCGGTAGGAGCCGGTGACGCTGAGCAGCACATCGACCCGCTCGCGCCCCAGTTGGGCGTGCGGGATCAGCTCCACCCGATGGGGGCGGCCACTGCTGTCCCACACCGGCCGCACCCCCAGGGCCACCAGTGCCTGCGCTTCCATCACGCCCTGATGGCGCAGTGTCTCCCCCGCCCAGAGCGACAGCGCCAGGCGCTGCGGCATGCTGCCCCCATGGGCAGCACGCCAGTCGTCCAGCCACTGCTGGAACAGACGCTGCGCCACTTCGTAGGCCTGGCGCGTGGGCAGGCGGCTGGGGTCCAGGCCGGTGAGGTTGCGGCCCGTGGGCAGGCTGTCGGGGTTGCGGATCGGGTCGCCCCCATAGGCGGCGGTGAGGTAGCGCCCGTCCAGCGCGGCCAGCAGGCCCGGGATTTCGCCTTCGGTGGCCAGCAGGCGCTCAAGCTCCTGCGCACGCAGGGCCAGCGCGTGCAGCGCGGCGGTGTCTATGGGTTGGCGCGCTGCGCGGTTGGGCACAAAGTCCTCGCCGCGCAGCGCGCTGGCACCGTCGCCCGCAGGCGCCGAGGCGGGCTGCGCCGGGCGCAGGTCGAGGCGGCTGGCGGCGTCGGCGTCGCGCAGCGCCACGTCCAGCCAGCGCGCCGGCCGCGCCGTGGCCACGGTGCGGTGGTCGATGAGAAAGGCCTCGTCAATGTCCTCTCCCAGCGCCTCGATCAGGGGCTGGCGCAGCGCCTGCAGAATGGTCTGGCGCCTGCGCGCCTGGCTGGGCACCTCGCCCAGCACGGCCAGGCCCTGCGGCTGGCTGCTTTGCGCCAGGCGATCCAGGTAGGGGTGGAGCTGCTCCAGGTACCCCTCGAAGTCCCGCGCAATCGCATCGGCAGTCCAGCCCAGGTCGCGGTGCAGCTGGTGCTCCACAAACTGTGCAATCAGGCGCCGCTCCAGCGCCTGGCGCGTGGGGCCCGCATCCACGGTTTCCCACTCGTGCATCAATTCATGCATGTGGGCCATGCGGGCATTGAAGCCCGCCGGTGCAAACGCAGGCGTGCGGTGGCTGACCAGTACCGCGCGGCCGCGCCGCTTGGCGGTCAGGGCCTCGCCCAGGTTGTCCACGATGTAGGGGTACACCACCGGAATGTGGCCCGCCGCTGCGCCCAGCGGCAGCCACACGTCGTCCCACACATCAGGGCTGCGGGCCTTGCCGCTGGCCCATTCCTGCGTGCCATGGGTGCCAAAGTGCAGCAACGCATCGGCCTGCCCCGTCCACAGGTACACGGCGAGGTAGTGGTGCGACAGCGGCGCCTTGCTTTTGTGCATGAAGGGGTTCTGGCCCAGGCGCAGGGTTTCCTCGCGCGGGGGCTGGGGCAGCACCGCGAGCGTACCCACCCGCATGCGCGGAATGACAAAGACCGGCTCCCCTTGCCAATCCAGCACATAGCGGCTGCGCTCAGGCGGGCCCCAGTGGGCCTGGATGCGGGCGCGCACCTCTTGCGGCAAGGCATCAAAGAACTGACGGTAGCGCGCCAAGGGCAGCGCCTCGGCGCGGTCCTGCTCCAGCAGGCTGCGCAACGCGGCGTCGGGGTAGTAAGCCGCCAGCAGGGGTTGCAGGCCCGCGATCCAGTCGCCCTCGGGCACCTCCTGCGTGGCGTAGCCCGCCTGCGCCAGCGCGCCCGATACCCGCTGCAGGCTGCGCGGCACGTTCAGGAACGAAGCGCCGAAGTTGCTGCCCCCCGGAGGGTAGTTGTAGACCATGGCCACCAGCGCACGCTGCGCCCTGGGGCGCTCTTGCAAGGCCAGCAGGCGCTGCACGCGGCCCACCACGGCCTGGGCCTGGCGCTCGATGAGCACCGTGCGCCGCCCCTGTTCCGCCGTGGCCGTGACCAGCACCGGGTCAACCGCCCCCGCGCCCTCGGGCTGTGCCAAGTAGTAGGGCACATCGGACAGGGGCAGGCCCATGGGGCTTTGCGTCCAGTCGGCCTCGGTGCCGCTGCGCCAGGGCTGCGTGGCCAACAGCGGCACGCCCCAGCGGGCCAGCAGGGGCTGCATGGCCGCGGGCTGGCTGACCAGCTGGTGCAGCACCAGCGCCTGGGGGTGGGCGCTGCCGTCGGCATTTTCCAGCAACGCCTGCAGGCCTGTGGCGTCGAGCTGCTGGCCAAACACGGCATAGGCCCACAGGCCCTGGCGCGCAAACATCCGCAGCCAGGCGTCGAGCCAGGCGGTCTCGCCGTTGACGAAATGGTGGCGGTGCACCAGCACGGCCACGGCAGGCTGGCCCTGCCCCTTGGACTGGGTGGCCTGCCACACCGCCATGGCGCGCGCATCGCCGAGGATGCCGGGCGCATCGGGGTGGTACAGGCCGCGAGCGGGCCAGGGAGCGGGCTCGGGCAGCGCAGGGGGCGGCGCTCCCCGCTGCCACGCATCGGCCAGTTGCCAGGCGTGGCGCAGGTTGGCCGGGCCACCCGCCTGAAGGTAGGCCACCACGCGTTGGGCCATGCTCGGCTCAACGGGCAGCAGGCCTGAGCCCGCAGACACCCACACCACACGGGTATGGGGCGCCGCAGCCAGCAGGGGTTCCAGCACGCGCTGCAAGCGCGCCTGCACGGTGGCGTGGGGCATGTCCACCCACACCTGGTCGGCCTGGGCCAGGGCCGCGCGCCAATGCTGGCGCTGCGGGCCTTCGGGCTCGGCGGGGCCTTGCAGAGGCCATTGCAGGTGCTGCACCTGCCAGCCCAGGCGCTGGCCCTCGCTCTCGACTTGCGCGGTGCGCGCCGCTGGGGTGATGTCTGCGGTCACCCACAGCAGGCGGCCCGCCGCCTGGGCGGCACCGCTGCACACCAGCACGCACAGGGCCAAGCACCAGCGGATCAGGATCGGCATGGGCACGGCAGGCCTTTAAAGCGCGGGCGCACTGGCCGCCAGCACCGGCAGCGCCAGCCACTGCCCGGCCACGCTGTGGATGGCAATGCGCTCGTCAAACACCTGCTCCAGCGCGCGGTGCGTGGCGGCGTCCTGCGCGGCGCCGTGGTGGCGCAGGCGGCCCTGGGCCACCACAGCCACGTCGTCAGCCTGCAGCGCCATGGACAGCTCGTGCAGCACGCTGACCACGGTGCAGCCGCGCGCCACCAGGTCGCGCACCAGTTGCAGCCAGTCGGCCTGGTGCGGGGGGTCGAGGTTGGCCAGGGGTTCGTCCATCAGCAGCACCTGGGCTTGCACGGCCAGCAGGCGCGCCAGCAACACGCGCTGGCGCTCGCCGCCCGAGAGCTGGCCCAGCGGCCGCGCACGCCAGTCCCAGGCCTGGGTGCTGCGCAGGGCCTGTTCGACGGCAGCGTGGTCTGCGGCGGTGGGCGGCTGCATCCAGCCCTGGTGCGGCAGGCGGCCCAGCATGGCCACGTCGTACACGGTCAGGTCGTCGGCGGCGGCTTCGTTCTGGCCCAGCCAGGCCAGGTGCAGGGCACGCTCGCGCCGGGGCCAGGCGTGCAGGTCGCGCCCGTGCAGCAGCACCTGCCCGCTTGCCGCGGGCAACAGGCCCGCCAGCACCCGCAGCAGCGTGGACTTGCCCGCGCCATTGGGGCCGACGATGCTGGTCCAGCGCCCCGCCGCCAGCGCCAACGTGACGCCGTGCAGTATGGAGTGTTTTCCGATTCCAGCGCTTATCTGTTGGGCGCTTATAGCTATCATTTCAGTAGCAATCACAGCAACCCCCTGGTGGCTGTTCTGCGATGCATCAACCAGAGCAGATAGCCCCCGCCGAGCACGGCAGTGAGCACACCCACGGGCAGTTCCTGCGGTGCCAGCAGGCCGCGCGCCAGCAGGTCGGCGCCCGCCAGCAGCGCGCCACCCATCAGGCTGGCCAGCAGCATGAGGCGGCCATGCGTCACGTTGACGGCGGCGCGCACCAGGTGCGGCGCGGCCAGGCCGACAAAGGCAATCAGCCCGGTTTGCGCCACGGCCGTGCCCGTGGCCAGCGCCAGCACGGCCACCAGGGCGGCGCGCAGCGGCGCCAGCCGCAGGCCCAGGCTCAGCGCCGTGGACTCACCCAGCGCCAGCGCATCGAGCACGCGCGACAGGCCCCAGGCCGCCGCCAGGCAGGGCAGCCACACCGCCAGCATGAGCAGGCAGGACGTCCAGCCGACAAAACCGGTGGAGCCCAGCAAGAAGGCCTGCATGGCCTGCAGCGAGTCGGGCGACACCAGCAGGATCAGCGAGGTGCACGCACCCAGCACCACGCCCACCACCACGCCCGCCAGCAGCAGGCGCAGCGTGTGTTGCACGCCGCGCGCCAACGCCAGCGTGAGCAGCACGGCCAGCACCGCGCCCGCAAAGGCCGCGCCCGTGAGCCCCAGGCGCACCAGCCAGTGGCTGGAATACACCGACACCGCCATGGCCGCGCTGGCCCCGCCCACCATGCCCGCGCCGCCACCCATGAGCGCCAGCACGGTGGCCACGCCCAGCGACGCGCCCGAGGCGCTGCCCAGCAGGTACGGGTCGGCCAGCGGGTTGCGGAACAAGCCCTGCGCCACGGCGCCTGCCAGGCCCAGCAGCGCCCCGGCAGCCCAGGCCCCCAGGGTGCGCGGCAGGCGGATGTCCCAGACGATCTGCTGCGCCATGGCGCGCTCGGCGGCGTCGCCCTGCCCGCCCCACAGCAGGGGCCAAAGGTTCTCCAGCCCCGTGCTGCCCACGCCCGTGCCCAGCAGCACCAGCAGCACACCCAGCAGTGCCAGCAGCACGGCCAGCCCGTGCGCCCAGCCGGGGCTGCGCGCGGTGGAAGCGGGGGTGCCCAGGGCCATGGCGGTGGTCATTGCGCGCCTGCCCGCTGTGCCTTGGTGGGTGCACCGCCCGCATGGCGTTCCAGGCAGGCGGCCATCAGGCGCGCGGCCTCGGCCATGCGCGGGCCGGGGCGGATGAGCACGTCGGACTCCTCGGGCGTGAACACGCACAGGCGCTGCCCGCGCAGCGCGCGCATCTGGCCCCAGCCGGGGCGCGCGGCCAGGCCTTCGGCGCTGCGCGCGCCGACCATGATGAGGTCGGGGTCGGCGCGCACCACGAATTCGGGGTTGAGCTTGGGGAAGGGCCCCAACGCATCCGGCAGGATGTTGCGCGCGCCCAGGCGCGTGAGGGTTTCGCCAATGAAGGAGCCCGGCCCGGCGCCAAAGGGGCCGGGGTTGACCTCGAAGTACACGCGTGCGCCGCGCGCCTGCGGGCTGAGCGACTGCGCCGCCGCCTGCACGCCCGCGTCGGTGGCGCGCCACACGCGCTGCGCATCGGGCACACCCAGCAACTGGCCGACCTTGCCCAGCACGCGCTGCACGTCCGCGTGGGTCTTGGGCTCCAGCGCGACCACCGCAATGCCCAGCGATTCCAGCCGCGCCGCCGCGCGCGAGGAGGTGGCCATGAGCACCACGTCGGGCCGCAGCGCGACGATGGCCTCGATGTTCGGGTCCAGCCCGCCGCCCACCTGGGGGAGCTTGCGCACGCTCTCGGGCCAGTTGGTGTAGCGGTCCACGCCCACCAGGCGCTGGCATTGGTCCAGCGCGCACACGGTTTCGGCCAGCGAGGGCAGCAGGCTCACGATGCGCTGCGGCGTGCGCGCCAGTTGCACGGCACGGCCCCGGTCGTCGGTGAGCTGCACGCCCTGTGCGCGCGCCGTGCCCCACATCAGCAGCAGCAGCGCCAGCAGCACAGCCACCACGATGAGGATGCGCTTGATGGGGGTGGGGTTCATGGTGCGTGTTCTTTCAGGGTGGGCGCTTTCAGGGTCAGCGGCAGCCCTGCCGCCATGAGGGTGACGCGCTGGCACACCTGCGCCACCTGCTGGTTGAGCTGGCCCAGCGCATCGACGAAGGCGCGCACCTCACGCCCCATCGGGATCACCCCCAGGCCGATTTCGTTGCCCACCAGAACAACGGGCCCGGGGGCTCGCTCGATTGCTATCAAAAACATAGCTGCTTGCGCTTGCCAGTTGTGCGCTAGAGCCCTATTTTGTTCAAAATCCATGGACTCCACCCCTGCGGGCATGGTCCAGTTCGTGAGCCACAGCGTGAGGCAGTCCACCACCAGCAGGGTGTGCGGTGTGCTCTCGCGCTGCAGCACGGCGGCCAGGTCGCGCGGCTCCTCCAGCGTGGCCAGGCCAGGCACGCGCTCGGCGCGGTCGCGCTGGTGGCGTGCGATGCGCGCGCGCATCTCGTCGTCCCAGGGCTGGGCTGTGGCGATGAGCAGCGCGCGGTGCTGTGGGGCCTGCGCCAGCCAGTCGCGCGCCAGCAGTTCGGCGCGGCGCGACTTGCCGCTCTTTTGCCCACCCAGGATGAGTTCGCTGCGCGCAATGCCGAGGCTCATGCGCCCTCCCCACCCAACAGGTGTGCCACGGCGCGCGGGCTGGAGGCAAACCAGGCATGGAAGTAGCTGGCCTGCAGGCTGCCGCTGCGGTACAGCGCCTCGCCCGCTTCGGGCGCCGGGGCTTCGCCGGGGCGGCTGCTGCGCGCGATGACCGGCGCGCTGCTGGCCAGCGTAGAGTAGTGAAAGGTGTGGCCGCGCAGCACCTGCCCCGCCAGCGCCAACTGCTGCGGCCCCAGCCCCGCCAGGCGTTTGTGGAGCGTGGCCTGGCCGGGCAGCAGGCCCCACAGGGGCTGCACCGTGCCGTCCGGCAGCTGCACCGCTTCGCACAGCGCCACCATGCCGCCGCATTCGGCCCACAGGGGGCGGCGTGCCTCCAAGTGCTGCTGCAGATCGGCGCGCAGGCCGGTGTTGGCGGCGATGCGCGCGGCATGCAGCTCGGGGTAGCCACCGGGCAACCACACGGCGTCGCAGGGCGGCAAGCGGTCGCCCGCCAGGGGCGAGAAGAAGCACAGGCGCGCGCCCAGTTCCTGCAGCGTCTGCAGATTGGCGGCGTAGATGAAGCTGAAGGCCGCGTCACGCGCCACGGCCACGGTGCGGCCCGCCAGCAGCGGCGGCACTGCCTCGGTGGCCTGGGGCACAGGAAAATCCACGGCCCAGCGTTGCAGATCGGCGACGCTCATCTGGCCCAGGGGCGTGGCGGCCAGGGCATCGGCGGCGGCGTCCAGGCGCTGCAGGGCGTCCTGCAACTCGTGCGCGGCGACCAGACCCAGGTGGCGCTCGGGCAGCAGCGCGGGGCCCTCGCCCAGCGTGATGCGTGCCAACGCGCCCTGCCAGTCCTGGGGGTCGCGCAGGCCGGCGCGCAGCATGTCGGCATGGCGCGCACTGCCCACGCGGTTGGCCAGCACCCCGACCCAGGGCAGGCCGGGCCGGTAGTCGCGCAGCCCATGGGCCAGTGCGCCGAAGGTGCCCGCCATGGCCGAGGCATCGACCACGGCCAGCACGGGCACGCCAAAGCGCTGGGCCAGGTCGGCGGCGCTCGGGTCGCCGTCGAACAGGCCCATCACACCCTCGATGAGGATCAGATCCGCCTCGCGCGCGGCGTCGTGCAGGCGCTGGGCGCAGTCGGGCGCGCCGTTGATCCACAGGTCCAGCGAGTGCACCGGCGCACCGCTGGCAAGTTCATGCCAGTGCGGGTCCAAAAAGTCCGGCCCGCACTTGAACACGCGCACGCGCCGCCCCTGCCGCGCGTGCAGCCGGGCCAGCGCAGCGGTCACCGTGGTCTTGCCCTGGCCCGAGGCCGGGGCAGCCATCAGCAGTGCGGGGCAGGAGGCAGAGGAAGCCATGGCCACTCAGCTTACTGCGGTGCCCACTTCAGGCCGACGTAGAACGTGCGGCCGGGCGTGGCGTAGGTGCGCGCCAGTTCGTAGGCCTTGTCGCCCAGGTTGTCGATGCGCGCGAGCAGCGTGTAGTCGCGTGCCAGGCGGGTGCTGGCGTACAGGTTGACGAGCGTGTAGCCGCCCAGCACCTGGGTGTTGGTCTCGTTCTCGAAGCGGCGGCCCGAAGCCTGCACCTCGGCGCCCAGCGTCCAGCCGGCCACCTGGGTATCGGCGCCAAAGGTGGCGTGGTGCTTGGCGCGGCGCCGCAGCTGCTTGCCGGTGTCGAGGTCGCGCGGGTTCTGGATGTCGATGGAGCCGTGCCACTGCACACCGGCCCACTGCTGCGAGGCGGCCAGCGTCAGGCCTTCGTACTGGGCGCGCGCCGTGCTGGCGTAGCAGCCGAAGGTGGAGGGGCAGCCGCCGGGGGCGCTGAAGACGATCAGGTTGCTCACGCGGTTGCGGTACACCACGGCCGAGAAAGTGCTGCGGCCCTCGGCATAGCGCAGGCCCAGCTCGGCGTTGCGGCCGGACTCGGGGCGCAGCGTGGGCAGGCCGTATTCGCTGAAGCGCTGGTACAGCGTGGGCGCGCGGAAGGCGGTGCCCAGCGAGGCCGTGACGCGCCAGGCCGGCGCGATGGCGTAGCCGTAGGCCACGCTACCGGTGCCCTTGCCGCCGAACTCGCTGTCGTCGTCGTGGCGCAGGTTGACCTGCACCGTGTGGCCGCCGGCACTGTAGCCGTAGCCCAGCGCCAGCGCGTCCTGCGAGCGGCCCTGGTTGATGGCCAGGCCCGAGGCGGTGAGCGCGGGGTTGTCCAGGCGGTCTTCGCGGCGCTCCAATGCGGCGCTGAAACGGTGTGCGCCCAGGCGGTATTCGTTCTGCCAGACGTAGCCGCGCAGGCTGGTTTCCGTGCGGTAGAGCGAAGGCGTGGTCTCGTAGCAGCTGGCCGAATCCGTGACCGACACGCGCGTGCTGTAGGCCTCGGTCCACTGCGCCGCCCAGGTCAGGCCGGCGGTGTGCAGGCGGTGCAGGTTGCGGTCGTCCACCGGGCTGGCGGGCTTGTAGGTGAAGGCGTCATAGCCGGAGTTCATGCGGCTGGCCAGCAGGGTGGCGTCGAGCTTGTGGCGGGCATTGATCTGGTAGCCCAGCCGGGCGTTGCCCGAGGTGCTGCGGTAGCCGTCGCGGTCGGGGTTGTGCGCGCCGCTGGTCTTGGTGTCAAATCCATCGCTGCGCGCATGGGCCAGGCCCAGGGAATAGTCCAGCGCCTTGTCGGCCCCTATGGCGCCGCTGATGCCGGCCTCCAGCTTGCGCGTGCCCTGGCTGCCCAGGCCCACGCCCACGTAGGGCGCCGCAGCACCCTCGCCCTTGCGCGTGAAGAGCTGGATCACGCCGCCGATGGCGTCCGATCCGTACACCGCCGCAGCGGGGCCGCGCAGCACTTCGATGCGCTCGATCTGCGCCAGCGGGATCTGTTCCCACTGCGCGCCGCCGGTGGACTGCGAGTCCACCCGCACTCCGTCGATATAGACGGCCGTGAAGCGGGTCTCGGCGCCGCGCAGGTACATGCTGGTGGCGTTGCCGATGCCGCCGTTGCGCGTGATCTCGACGCCGGGCAGTCGCGCCAGCAAATCGGCCACGCCGGTGGCGCCGCTGTGTTCGATGGTTTCGCGGTCCACGATGGAGATGTCGGCCACCAGGTCGGAGAGGGGCTGCTCGGTGCGCGTGGCGGTCACCACCATGTCCTGCAGCGAAGGCATGCGTGCGTTCTGCGCCAGCAGCAGGGGCTGCATGGGCTGTTCTGCATGGGCTGCGCAGGCGGCAGCAAGGGACAGCACGGCAAAAGCGCATGGGCGCAGCGACAGAGCACGGCGCACGCAAGAAGAGGGCTTGTTCATGGAAATACAACGGAATCGGAAAGCTACCTGCGCCGGCTTCCCCGCCGGCAAATAGGCGATACGGCCGCGCAGCGCCTGGGGCGCGCACAACCACCGTGTTGGCCGGTATCCGGGCTGGCGGCACGCCCTCCAACGCCTTCCCAGGCGCTTGTTCAAGGCGCCCAGTGGCTGTGTGTTGAAGAGTGAATCGGGTGATTCGTCCGCTGACCGTTGCGGGGGCAGCGCAGGCTGGGTGCCGCCATCGCTGGCGGCTACCTCCCTGCTTCCCGTTGAACTGCGGCATGTGAACCACACCGCGAGCACCAACCCGGCGATTTTACGGCGCTTTGCCGGGCAACTGCCTACAATCCGGCGGGTATGGCCGCACCGTCCCCCCAAGACCTGATCGCCGAGCGCGTGGAACGCCTGCTGGTGCGCTACGAGCAGTTGCAGCACACCAATGCGCTGATGGCACAGCAAATTGCCACGCTCACACAAGAGCGCGACTCGCTGCGTTCGCGCCTGCAGGCCGCACGCCATCGCATTGACGTGCTCATCGAGCGCCTGCCCACCACCCCCGCTCCCGAGGACAACGCATGAAGCAGCTCGAAGTGCAAATCATGCAGCAGAGCTATCTGCTGGGCTGCCCCGAGGGCCGCGAGGCGCGCCTGCTGGACGCCGTGGAGCGCGTGGACACCGCCATGACGCGCATCCGCGATGCAGGCAAGGTGCGGGCACGCGAGCGCATCGCTGTGCTGGCGGCGCTGAACCTGGCTTTTGAGCTGGCCGACCGCGAAGCCGCCGAGCTGGCGGCTGCGGCGCACATCCCCCCCCTGTCGGCGGCAGCCCCCATGGGCACCACCGGTACCGATGCGGCAATGCTCCCCCAGAGCACGGATCGCCTGCAGGCGCTGGTGCAGCGCATCGACGATGTGCTGGGCAGCGACGGGCACCTGCTCTGAACACCGTCTTTGGCCGTCCCAAACGTCCTACAATGGCAGCGTCTGCAGTGCTGCCGGGTTTAATTTCCTTGAACCAATGCTCTTAGAGCCCGGGCTTGGTACATTGCCTGATGAGCGTGATCGTCTCGCGTCAGATGAACCCAACGTCAGGTTGCCCTCGCCCCCCTGAACCCCCGGTTCAGGATGACGGCCCGGTGGCATTTGCAGACACCTATTTCTGCGGCGCGCAACCCATGCGCGCCCACCCCTCTCTCTCCCCGTTCCCATGGACCTGCTCTTGATCGCCGAACTGGCCCTGCTGGGCCTGGGCACAGGTTTTCTGGCCGGTCTGCTGGGCATTGGCGGCGGCATGGTGCTGGTGCCCTTTCTGACCCACATCCTGAGCAAGCAGGGCGTGGAGCCGGGCCTGGCCGTCAAGATGGCGATTGCCACCTCCATGGCCACCATCGTGTTCACCTCTCTCTCCAGCGTGCGCGCCCACCACCAACGTGGCGCCGTGCGCTGGGACCTCGTGCAGCGCCTGGCCCCCGGCATCGTGCTGGGCAGCCTTGCCGCCAGCCTGGGGGTGTTTGCCCTGCTCAAGGGCGGGTTCCTGGCGGTGTTCTTTGCCCTGTTCGTGGGCTTTTCCGCCTGGCAGATGCTGCGCAACAAAAAACCCGCCCCGTCGCGCCAGATGCCTGGCACCGCTGGCCAGCTGGCAGCGGGCGGCACCATTGGCTTCCTGTCGGGCATGGTGGGCGCAGGGGGCGGCTTCATCAGCGTGCCCTTCATGGTCTGGTGCAACGTCCCCATCCACCAGGCCGTGGCCACCAGCGCCGCGCTGGGCTTTCCGATCGCTCTGGCCAATGCGTCGGGCTATGTGCTGGGCGGCATAGGGCTGGCGGGCCTGCCCCCGGCATCGCTGGGCTATGTGTGGCTACCGGCGCTGGGCGTGATTGCCGCCTGCAGCGTGCTCACCGCTCCACTGGGTGCACGCTCCGCGCACCAGTGGCCGGTGGACCGCTTGCGGCGCGTGTTTGCCCTGTTGCTCGTGGTACTGGCCAGCTACATGCTGTGGAAAGGGCTTTCGGCCTGAGGCGGGCATACAGGCGGCTGCGTTTTGTGAATTTGCAAGCGCTGGGGGCGCATTTGCAGCGCTTGGTGTGATGCCTTTTGACGAAGCGAGCGCTGCGCCTTTTGCGTGAGTTGCTGGCCGGGTCTCGCCCCGGCGGGCGACTCACTTTCTTTCGCTTCGCCAAAAGAAAGTCACCAAAGAAAGGGCGACCCTGCAGGCCGCGTCCCTCCGCTTCGCTGCGGGCAACCTGCGGTGCTCGCGGCCAGCGGGGTCTCGCTCGAACTCGCGCCTGCGGCGCTCAGACAATCGCGAGCCCTGATCCGCTGGCCACTGCGCTCCTCGGCGAATCCTGAAGGGAGGGCGGCAGCCCAAGAGCCCCACGGGCCATCGCTGCGCTCGGCCCCCAGGGGCGCAGGCGCTGCGCGCCGCGCTCGCCAGGCCGAGCGCAGCGATGGCCCGTGTTCTTTGCCACCCCTTCTGGCTGCGCCTGCGGCGGGGCGCTTGCGGGGTGGGCATGCGCGTCGCAGCGCGCATGCTTCGTCATCTGACTCGCCGCGTTTGTCCGAACGAAGCGCCGCAGGCGCGCAGTGAGTTATGCGGCGCACCCTGCAAGCGCCCCGCCGCAGGTGTGCCCCTTCGCACCGCGAAGGGGCCGCAGACTGTGGGTCGCCCTTTCTTTGGTGACTTTCTTTTGGCGAAGCAAAAGAAAGTTACTGCGCCGCCGGGCGCACATCCCGGCCAGCCGCCCTCAGCAAAGCCCCCAAAACCTACTTCCCCACCAGATCGTTGAGCTTGCCCGCCTCGAACTGCTCTTTCAGCGCGGCATCATCGGGCACGCAATCCCCCGTCTTGACGCAGTCCGACAGTTTTTCGATCGCCTGCCACAGCAGCGCAATCTGATGCTCCTGCGAAGCCGCGCTGTCGATCAGCCCGCGCATGGCCAGCGAGAGCGGATCGTCTTCTTGCGTGATGCCGTAGGCCGTGAACTGCGGCTTGGGCTTGGCGTCCTCGGTCACGTCGGCGCTGTGGCCTTCCTTGGACGGGATGATGCGCGCCGGTATGCCCACCGCCGTGGCGCCGGCAGGCACGGGCTTGATGACCACGGCATTGCTGCCTATTTTTGCCCCGTCGCCCACCTCGAAACCGCCCAGCACCTTGGCGCCAGCGCTCACCACCACGTCCTTGCCCAGCGTGGGGTGGCGCTTGGTGCCCTTGTAGAGCGAGGTACCGCCCAGCGTAACGCCCTGGTAAATGGTGCAGCCGTCGCCGATCTCGGCGGTCTCGCCCACCACCACGCCCATGGCATGGTCGAAGAACACGCGCTCGCCGATCTTGGCGCCCGGGTGGATTTCAATGCCGGTGAACCAGCGCGCCAGGTGCGAAATAAAGCGACCCAGCCACTTGAGGCCATGCGTCCAGCACCAGTGCGCCGGGCGGTGCAGCCAGATGGCGTGCAGGCCGGGGTAACAGGTGATGACCTCCCAGGTGCTGCGTGCCGCGGGGTCGCGGTCGAGGATGCACTGGATGTCGGAGCGCAGACGGGCAAACATGGGATGGGTTTCGGGAAAGGGAACAGCAGTCTAGCGCTTTGGCTGGGCGGACTCGATCATGGCCTTGGCGACACCGCGCAGGATGTGGATTTCCTCGGCACCCAGTTGCGCGCGGTTGAAGAGCTGGTTCAACCGGGGCATGAGCTTCTTGGGCGCCGCCGGGTCCAGAAAACCGATGGCGGTGAGCGCCTGCTCCCAGTGCGCCAGCATGCCCGCCACCTGGCCCGCATCGGCCAGCAGGCGCTCGGGCGTGGCCTGCTCCACGCCAAAACCGCCCAGGGCCTGGCGCCACTCGTAGGCGATGACCTGGATGGCCGCGCCCAGGTTGAGCGAGCCGAACTGCGGGTTGGTGGGGATGGAGAGCGCCACATGGCAGCGGTACACGTCCTCGTTGGCCATGCCGAAGCGCTCGGAGCCAAACAGAAAGCCGATGCCGCTTTCGGCCGCCACCGGCTCTGGGCTTGAAGTGTTTTTGGCCCCCAGCGTACGCCCATCAAGCGCTGGCAGCTCCTTTTTCAATAGCAAATCGAAATGCTCACGCGGCGCGCGTGTGGGCGGGCCGAAGTCGCGCGGCGTCATGGCCGTGGCGCACAGGTGGCTGATGCCGTCCAGCGCCTCGTCCAGCGTCTCCACGATGCGCGCGTTGTGCAGCACGTCCAGGGCTCCGCTGGCGCGCTGAATGGTTTCCTCGCGCCGCAGCACGTTGGCCCAGCGGGGTTTGACGAGCACCAGGTCGTCAAAGCCCATGGTCTTCATGGCGCGGGCGGCAGCGCCCACGTTGCCGGCATGGCTGGTCTGGATGAGGATGAAACGGGTTTTCATGGGCGGCTTGCAGGTGCCGCTGGGCACCAAGGGGCTGGGCGGGTAAAATCAGACGCTTATTGTCGCTGCCCGCATCGCCCGGCAGCGATTTTCCCGTTCCTGGCCCCGCGCCACAGCCACAAGCGATGCTGGCGCGCAACCCCGCACAATTTATGTCGTCCAATCTGCACCCCATGCTCAACGTGGCCATCAAGGCCGCCCGCGCCGCTGGCGCCATCATCAACCGCGCGGCGCTCGACGTGGAGTCGGTGCGTATCTCGCAAAAGCAGATCAACGACTTTGTGACCGAGGTGGACCATGCGAGCGAACAGGCCATCATCGAAACCCTGCTGACCGCTTACCCCGGCCACGGCATCCTGGCCGAAGAGTCGGGCAGCCAGCATGGCGCCAAGAATTCCGACTACATCTGGATCATCGACCCGCTGGACGGCACCACCAATTTCATCCACGGCTTTCCGGTCTATTGCGTGAGCATTGCCCTGTCGTTCAAGGGCAAGATCGAGCAAGCCGTGGTGTACGACCCTTCGCGCAACGACCTGTTCACGGCCACCAAGGGCCGTGGCGCGTTCCTGAATGAGCGCCGCATCCGCGTGAGCAAGCGCACCCAGCTCAAGGAATGCCTGATCTCCACGGGCTTCCCGTTCCGCCCGGGCGACAACTTCAAGAACTACCTGGCCATGATGGGCGACGTGATGCAGCGCACCGCAGGCCTGCGCCGCCCCGGCTCGGCTGCACTGGACCTGGCCTATGTGGCAGCGGGCTACACCGACGCCTTTTTCGAGACCGGCCTGTCGAGCTGGGACGTGGCCGCTGGCTCGCTGCTGGTGACCGAGGCCGGTGGCCTGATCGGCAACTTCACGGGCGAGGCCGACTTCATGGATCAGAAGGAATGCCTGGCCGGCACGCCGCGCATCTACGGTCAGATGGTGCAGATCCTTGGCAAGTACAGCAAATTTGCCAGTGCCGGCGAAAAGGCTGCGCTGCGCCAGGCCGGGATCGACGCCGACGCGCAAGACCAGGCTCAGGACCCTGCACCGGATGCAGCCCCGGCCGGCGACGCAGGCGAAGACGCGCCACTCTGACGCGAACGCAGTGCGCGCCGCCTACTGCGGCGCGGGGTCGGGGAACTTGAGCGCGATCTCGCGCAGGTCTTCGGCAATTTCGATGAAGGCATCGACCACCAGCGGGTCGAACTGCGTGCCCCGCCCGCGCGTGATGGCGTCACAGGCCTGTTCGTGCGTACCCGCCAGCTTGTACACGCGGGTGCTGATGACGGCGTCGTACACATCGGCCACCGCCATCAGGCGCGCCGCCACGGGGATGGCCTCGCCCGACAACCCTGCGGGGTAGCCGGTGCCGTCCCAGTGTTCATGGTGGTGGCAGGCCATGTCCTTGGCCACATCCAGAAAACGCACCCGCATGCCCAGGCGTCGCTCGGCACTCTCGATCGCCTTGCGCCCCAGGGCGGCATGCGTCTTGGCCACCTCGAACTCCTCGGCAGTCAGCCGTCCCGGCTTGAGCAGGATATGGTCGGGCACACCCACCTTGCCGATGTCGTGCAATGGTGCTGATTTGTAGAGCAGGTCGATCATCGACACCGTGAGCACCTGCTCGAACCGGGGGTGCCTGCGCAACTGCTCGGCCAGCGCCTTCACGTACAGCTGGGTACGCCGGATGTGGTTGCCGGTCTCGGCATCGCGTGTTTCGGCCAGCGACGCCAGGGCAATGATGGTGACGTCCTGAATGGCCTGCAGCTCCAGGGTGCGCAGGGCCACCTCGCGCTCCAGGTAGTCGCTCTTGCTGCGCAGGAAGTCGGCCGTGGCCTTGAGCGCCAGGTGGGTCTGCACGCGCGCCTGCAGAATGGGCGGGCTGATGGGCTTGGTGATGTAGTCCACCGCGCCCATCTCCAGCCCCATGCGCTCGTCCTGCACGTCGCTGCGCGCCGTCAGAAAGATCACCGGCACATCGCGCGTGAGGGCGCTGGCCTTGAGGCGGCGGCAGACCTCGTAGCCGTCCATGCCGGGCATCATGATGTCCAGCAGCACGAGGTCAGGCAGCACTTCGGCCTGCATCGCCTTGAGGGCGCGTTCACCGCTATTGGCCACCTTCACGCGGTAGCGCTCACCCAGCAGCTCGGCCATCATGGCCAGGTTGTCGGGCGTGTCATCCACCACCAGCACGGTGGGCATTTGGCGGCCGCCGCCTTGGGCGGCACCTTCAGGAAGACTGTCTCGTTGCATCGCGACTCCCGGTGGAGCAGGCTGCACCCGGTGGGGTGGCGACCTGCGGGAAACGCTCCAGGCACCCGGTCAGGAGGCCCAGCGCGGATTCATAGTCAAACTGCTCGACATGCGCCTGCAGCGCTGCCATGCGCGGCCCCACCACTTCCTGCACCAAGGGTGCATGGTGCAGCAGGTGCAGCCGGGCGGCAGGGTCGTCGGCCTGCAGCAGGGCCTGCAGGGCCTGAACGGCGTGCAGGGCCTCGCCTTCGGCAGCGGGTATCGCCGCCCCCCCCGCAGGCGGAGGGGCGCTCGGTGCCAACGCGGGGTGCGCAGCCGCCCAGTGCAGCAGATGCTGCACCAGCGGCTCCAGCACCTGGCTCAGGTTCTGCAGCAACTGCATGGTGGGCACATCGGCCGACGGTGGACCGCGCAAGGCTTCTTCGAGCCGGGCAGCCGCATCCTGCAGCGCCGTGGCGCCAATGGTGCCCGCCAGGCCGCGCAGGGTGTGCGCCTCGCGCAGCAAAATGTCCAGGCGCGCTTCGGCCAGCGCCTGGGCCATGCGCTGGGCGCCGTCGGCATAGTGCACGGCAAAGCGCTGCAGCACTTCGGCATAGAAGGCGGGACGCCCCAGTGCGTTGCGCAGGCCTGCGCTCTGGTCCAGGCCGGGCAGCGACGCGGGCAGCACCATGGTGGCGCCCTGCTCTGACGGCACGGTCTGGCGGCACGCCTCTGGAGCACCGCCCGTCGCCGCCACAGCGCCCTCCCCGCACCAGCGCTGCAGCACGGCCCAGAGGCGTTCGGGCACCACGGGCTTGGCCAGGTGGTCGTTCATGCCCGCATCCAGGCAGCGCTGGCGGTCAGCGTCCATGGCGTTGGCCGTCATGGCGACGATGGGCAGCTGCGCCAACGCAGGCTGGGCACGCAGCTGGCGCGTGGCCTCCAGCCCGTCCAGCACGGGCATCTGCATGTCCATGAGCACCAGGTCGTAGCGGTGGCGACGCACCAATGCCACGGCCTCTTCGCCATTGCGCGCCAGATCGACCTGGGCCCCGGTTTCGCGCAACAGCTCCAGCGCGACCTGCTGGTTCAGCTCGTTGTCCTCGGCCACCAGCAGACGCACCCCCGCCAGCGCCGGACACTGGGCCTGCGGATCATCCCCTTGCGCAAGGGACGCGCTGCTACCGAGCTGCGGGCGACCCAGCACCTGCATGAGCGTGTCGAACATGACCGACGCGCTCACGGGCTTGATCAGCACTTCCTCAATGCCCTGGTGCTGCGCCATGCGCAGCACGTCTTCACGGCCAAAGGCGGTGACCATCACGCGGTGCGGCAACTGCGGCAGGTTCAGCTCGCCAATGCGCCGCCCCAGCTCCAGGCCATCCATGCCGGGCATCTGCCAATCCAGCACCACCAGGTCGTAGGGCTGACCGCGCTGCACGGCGGCGTTCAGTGCCTGCAGTGCCTGTGCGCCGCTGTGCACGGCCTCGACCGTGAAGCGCATGGAGCGCAGCATTTCGGCCAATACGGTGGCCGCATGGGCGTTGTCGTCCACCACCAGCACGCGCAGGCCCTGCAGATCGGGGGCAGGCAGCAGCGCACGCGCAGGCGCCCCCCGGCGCAGCGGTAGCCGCACCCAGAAGGTGGAGCCCTCGCCCGGGGCGCTCTGCACACCCACCGCACCATGCATCAGCTCGGCCAGGCTCTTGCAGATGGCCAGCCCCAGGCCCGTGCCGCCGTAGCGCCGTGTGGTGGAGGCATCGGCCTGCTGGAAGCTCTGGAACAGTTTGTCCTGTTGCTGCGGGGTCACGCCAATGCCGGTGTCGCGCACTTCCAGGCGCAGGGTCACGTCGTCCCCCTGCGCCTGCTCCATGCGCACCACGATGCCGACCTCGCCGCGCTCGGTGAACTTGACGGCGTTGTTGGCGTAGTTGATGAGGATTTGCCCGATGCGCAGCGCGTCGCCCACCAGGTTTGGCGGAACGTTGCTGGCCACATCGCAAATCAGTTCCAGACCCTTGGCCGTGGCCTTGTGGCTCACCACATCGACCACGCCCGCCAGCACCTGGTCCAGCACAAAGGGGTGGGACTCGATGCGCAACTTGCCCGCCTCGATGCGCGAGAAATCCAGGATGTCGTTGATGACCCCCATCAGGTGCTGCCCCGCCTGCTCGATCTTGGCCACATAGTCGTGCTGGCGTGGCGTGAGGCCCGACTTGAGCGCCAGGTGCGACATGCCGATGATGGCGTTCATGGGCGTGCGGATCTCGTGGCTCATGTTGGCCAGGAAATTGGACTTGAGCGTGGCGGCCTCCTCGGCCAGTTCCTTGGCGCGGCGCAGATCCTGCTCGATGCGCTGGCGGTCGCTGATGTCCACGAAGGTGCCGATGACGCCCTCCATCTCGCTGCCCGGTTCGCCAAAACGCTGCAACCAATACAGCGTGCGGTGGATCACACCATCGGCATAAGGCAAGTCCACCTCGCGATGCACCGCCTCGGCGCCCTGGAGCGCCATTTGCACATCGTCCTGGAACAACTGGCGCTGGTCAGGCTCGATGAAGTCACGGTCCAGCACGGTCTTGCCCAGGTAGTCCTCGCGGCGAATGCCAAACGTGGCCTCGTAGGCGCGGTTGAAGCCCAGGTAGCGGCCCTGCGCATCCTTGTACACGATGGGGATGGAGATGGTGTCGATGAGCACCTGCTGGAACTGCAGCTGCGCCGCCACACGCGCCTCCAGCTGCTTGTAGGCGTCGATGTCCACGTTCACGCCCACCATGCGCTCGGCCTTGCCTTGGGCGTCGCGCAGGATGCGTGCCGAGCATTCATACCAATGCACGGTGCCATCTGCACGCACCATGCGCCAGGTGTCGCTGAACCGGGTTTCGCTGCCCTGCAGGGCAGCGTCCAGGCGTGCCAACGCAGCCTCACGGTCTCTGCCATCCAGCCGCTGGGCCCAGGCGGCGCGCCAGTCATCAAACACCCGCTCGCGCAGGCCCTGGTGGCCTGCCTGCTTGCTGATCCAGACACTGCGGCCCGTGCGCAGGTCCGCATCGAACACACCGATCTTTCCTGCCTCCTGCGCCAGCTCCAGGCGCTCGCGGGCCTCCTGCATGGCGAGTTCCGCACGGTGCACCTCGGTGACATCTTCGATGACCCACATCGCTGCCAGCGTCGCGCCAGAGATCTGCACCGGACTGGCAGAAATACGCGCCTCGAACGGCGATCCATCGAGCCGGCGCAGCGTCCAGTCCTCGCGCACCTGCTCCCCCGCCACCAATCGCGGCGCCATGCGTGCCGCAAAGGCCGCATGCTCCTCCAGGCTGGCAAACAGAGAGCTCACACGTTCATCCTGCATTTGCTCTGCAGTGCCACCCACCAACGCGGCAAAAGCGGGGTTGAACAAGCGAATCACCCCATCGGCCGTCAGCAACACCGGCGGAGCGTTGTCGAAGATCGCCTTCTGTTGCTCCAGCAGCTCGCGCATGCGCTGCTCACTGCGTTGCAATGCCTGCTGCTCCTGCAGGCGTTCACTCAGATCCTGGTGCACGCCCACCATCCCGATGCGCACACCGAAACGGTCGAGCACGGGCGTCAGGGTGGCCTCTGCTTGGTACTCGGTACCGTCCTTGCGCCGGTTGATGAAAGCCCCCTTCCACGCCCGCCCAGACACCAGGTGACTCCACATGTCGTTGTAGGTCTCCATACCTGTCTTGCCGCTGGACAGCAGGCTGGGTTTGGCGCCCTGCACCTCCTCCAGGCGGTAGCCGGTGATGGCCTCAAAACCGGGGTTCACCCATTCGATGAACCCTTTCGCGTTCGTCACCACCACCGCCATGGGGCTGCTCTGCAGGGCTGCACCAAGCACCTGCAAGCGCTGCTGGCTGGCGGCCATGCGCTGGCGGTTGCGCAGCAACGCCAACACCAGCAAGCCGAGCAGCAACACCAGCAACCCCGCGGAGCCCCCCAGGAGCATCCGCTCCGACCAGGGCAGCAGGGCCGACACGTCATCCAGCAGAACCAGCGACCAAGGGCCTGCCGGGTCGTGCCAATCAAGGCTGCGCTGCTCCAGCGCGTGCGCCGCGCCATCGATCACCACCTGCGGTTGCCCCACATCGAACGGCAGCGCAGACGCCACGCCGTTATCGAACTGGCGCCCAAACTGCCGGAGCGCAGCAATCCCGTCGATGCGCTGCTGCTCCAGCGGTGGTGTCATGGCATAAAGCCATTCGCCGCGCGTGCTGGCGATCGCCACGCCCTGCGGCGATAGCAGCAGTGCGGGCATGCCGGCACGCGCAAGCATGGCATCGATGGGCGCCAGCGGCAGCTTGACCATGATCACACCCAGCACCGGAGAAGGGCTGCTGGTTCCCGCGTGCAATGGTGCGGCCACATACAGTCCGCGCTCGTGGCTGAAGGCCCCCACGGCCGCATACACATTGCTGCGCCCCTCCAGCGCCTGCTGGAAATAGGGCCGGAACCCCACGTTCTGGCCCGTGGACGACGGCCCTGTAGTGGCGTGGGCCACGATGGCTCCATCGGCTGCGATCAGGTACACACCTTGTGCGCCAAACCGGTCACGCGCTGCGCCGAGCAATGTCAGCACAGCAGGAGCGTCACGCTCCAGTTGCCCCAGTGCGGCCTGCTTGAGCAAGTGCGACGTCAGCCCCATGACCGATGCCGCACCCAGCACCTCGCTCTGGGTGGTGTGCTCGATCAGTGATTTCGCCAGACTGTCGATCACGGCGCCGCGATCTGCTGCTCGCGCGCTCAACAGGTGGTGATGACGCCACTCCACCGCCACCATGGCAGACAGCACGGACAGGGCCAAGACCACCAACACGCCCCGAACCCACAGGCCACGCGAGGGAGGTGCTTCCTGCATCAACATGGGTACGTTCTGTGCTGGGGCAGTGCAAAAAAGTGCACAGCTCAGAGGCTGGTGCGCATCTGCGACTCAACCACCTCGATGGGGCCAGGCCGCCCGAACAGATACCCCTGGAACTGCTCGCAGCCATGCAGCCGCAAGAAGCCCAGCTGC